>JAYEFS010000172.1:0-3635 GCA_034658695.1 Methanobacteriota archaeon
AATCGCCTGCCGCAAGTGAGCACCAGAGCAGCAGCACGATCGGTATGATCGGTATGAGTCCCCTCCTCAATTCCATCAATAGTATATATGGTCGCAAGGTGTTTAAATTCTTGCATCCCGGCGCTTCAGATCCCATATCCCGCACCCCCAATCCCCTGTCGGATGGCGGGTGGTTGTGCCCCCCAATCGTGTATTCAGCGGTCATGGTTGCCAAGTACGATATCCACTGGCACCTCATGGATGCGGAAGCCTCATTACCGAGGAGGTCAAACGGGATAACATGGCAAGAGATGTGGCAATCATAGGAATCGGCTGCACACCGTTCGGAGAATTCTGGGACAAGTCGTTTCGTGACATCTTTGTGGAAGCGGGCGTAGCAGCAATTGAGGATGCCAATGTACAGGGAGAGGCGATCGATGAACTCTTTGTTGGGAATATGAGTGCGGGAAGATTCGTGGAACAGGAGCACGTAGCATCATTGATCGCTGATTATGCGGGTCTTGCAAGTCTGCATATACCATCCACGCGTGTGGAGGCTGCGTGCGCATCGGGCGGCCTCGCGCTCAGGATGGGCATACTCGCAATCGCATCCGGGCATGCGGACATCGTGGCGGTCACAGGCGTTGAGAAGATGACTGATGTGAGCGTCTCGGCTGCAACCGACATGCTCACAGCAGCAGCCGACAGGGAATGGGAGGGCGTTGCTGGCGCTACATTTCCCGGATTGTATGCGATGATCGCACGCAGGCATATGCATGAGTATGGAACCACACCGGAGCAACTCGCGTCTGTTGCTGTGAAGAACCATCACAACGCGACAATGAACCCGAAAGCGCAGTACCGAAACGAGATATCCGTAGAAGCGGTTATAGGGTCCACGATGATCGCGGACCCACTCCACATGCTTGACTGCTCACCGATAACCGATGGCGCCGCCGCTCTGGTGCTCGCACCAGTCGATATCGCACGAAAGTACACGGACACGCCGATTCGGATCATGACGAGTGCACAGGCATCAGACACGCTCTCGCTGCATGACCGGGCAGACATAACCACGCTCGACGCAACGGTTGCGGCAGCATCCCGTGCACACGAGATGGCGAAGACGACACCAGCGGACATCGATTTTGTCGAGGTGCATGACTGCTTCACGATAGCTGAGATCTGCGCAATCGAGGATCTCGGATTCTTTGAGAAGGGAACCGGCGGGAAGGCGACCGAGGATGGGGTTACGGCGATTGACGGCGATCTTCCTGTGAATCCGTCAGGCGGTCTCAAGGGCTGCGGGCATCCGGTTGGGGCAACAGGAATCAAGCAAGCCGTCGAGATTGCGATGCAACTGCGAGGCGATGCCGGGAAGAGACAGGTCGCAGGCGAGATCGGGATGACGCATAACGTCGGTGGGTCAGGCGGAACTGCTGTTGTGCACATCTTCTCGAGATGAGCCGCGGCGATTTCGGGCTTTCGCTGGTTCAGTCGAAGATGCTCGATACCGGCACAATCGAAAATCACAGTGAAATGCACCCCGGGACTTTTGTTCTTTGCGCCATCGCGCCTTTCTCGTTATTGTTTTCTAATTTAACGAGAAAGGCACAAGGGCGAGAGAGACGCGAAGAGTGTTGCCAATCTCAATCTTCGCGTCTTTTGCGTTGTTGCACACCCAACTGACCATTACGAAAATCACTGGATTTCCAGACAGTGCCCTCAATACATATAATTATAATTAATAGGAATCACGAGATTACGCGGTCTGCGAAGCAGCGGCACAGCCATCTCCACAAGATTTCCGTATCAATCTTGTGTAATCGCGTGGTTTTATATGCGGATGTTCACACAATATCGAGTAAGTGCCCGCGAGCAATTAAATACCCACACGGCATTTATTGTATTATGCAAATTCCCTACGAACTTCTTGGCAGATTGTTCGTATATCTTGCATTTCTTGTTTTTCTGGTGACTGCGCTGGCACTCGCAGTCGGTCTTTACAGCTTCAGGAGACACAGGATCATCTTTCCGAATTTCGTTCTTTTCATGCTGTATCTCTTCTACTCGCCCGCGAAGTGGATTTGCAGGGTGTTTTACGTCAAAGAAGAACTCGTTGACGAGATCCTAATCGAGTTCAGGAATGCGTTGATGCTTGAGTGCTTCAAGCAGGTGAAAGAGCGCAGGGCAGTGATTCTTCCGCAATGCATGCGGCATCCGGAGTGTAAGGCACGTTGCGACCCGATAATTGGATATGAGTGCAAGAAATGCGGAAAATGCGATATCGGGCGCATCGTTCAGGCGGCAGAGAAGTACAATTTCAAGGTATTCGTTGTGCCGGGGGATAGTTTTGTAAGGAAGATTATTCAGTCATACAAACCCGGCGCGTGCCTTGGCGTGGCGTGTTACACCGAATTGACAGAGTCGATGCAGGAATTCGCAAAGATTGTGCCGGTTCAGGGTGTCTGTCTGCTGAGGGATGGATGCTATGACACGCGGGTGGATGTGGATGAAGTAATTCACAAGATGGAGATGTGCGATTCATGACGTATGCCATAATGTACAACCTGCTCGGAATTGTGCTGCTTGTTGTCGTGGTCGCATCAATCGTGCTGACACTTCTGGCTCTGTTTGTCAGCCGCATGAGCCTCACCAGACATGTCTGGGTCGCCAGTTTCTTTGCAGGCGTCCTTGATTTCTTTTATCTCCCGGTCAAATTTATGTTTCACAGGTACGCGGATGCGAGAACGCTCGACAAGTGGATGGTCTCGCTCAAGAACACTGCGAACAGGTCCGCTTTCGTGAAGACACAAAATCGCCTGATGCTCGTTCCGCACTGCATGCGATCACTCGACTGCCCGGCGTCATCCACGCGATTCGGAATTGAGTGTGAGTCGTGCGGCAGGTGCATCGCAACAAAGATGATTGTGGATGCGAAACGGTTCAACTACACGCTCCACATCGTTGCAGGCTCGTCATACATCCGCCACATCGTGAAGAAAGAGACCGCTGACGGCGCGCTTCTCGTGGCGTGCAACTACGAGCTAAACAAGGTCATGCGATCGTTGAAGCGCAAGAATATCGTGACTTATGGCGTCCCACTCCTAAATGACGGCTGCTATGCGACCGAGGTTGATTATGAGAACCTGCTGGAGGTTATGGAGAGTCTGAGCGAGTGATCGCTCACTTCATGGGTATGTGTTTAGCTAAGGAAACGTAATTAAATTAAGGTATCAAGTCATGCAATGCGCGGACTGATCGTGTAGTTCCACTCTCCATGAAATTTATCTTTTGTAATATTGACCAGTTCCATCTCTTCATCTGGCACCTTGATCCCTATGGGATATTGGTTTGTATCAAGTTTACATTGCACACAAAGTCCTTTTCTATTCCAAAATCCAGGGTAGTTTCCTGACACGGAAATTATGCATCGTCCGCACGCGTTTTCAATTTTCATTCTAATTTTCTTTGTTACCACGAAAACAGTATCGGTAGACGTCCGAGGAAACTACTTCGGATTTTAGAGTTTCTAGTAGTGGTGGCAGCAATGAGGTTCACGATGACTTCGTGGCTTATCAGGGGTTTGCCTCTCCAATTTTGGGTTATGAAAGCGAAAAGTCGGTGTTCGATCTTATTCCATTTACTTGTGCCCG
>JAYEFS010000173.1:0-3627 GCA_034658695.1 Methanobacteriota archaeon
GCAAGAAAAACCAGTAGCAATCGGTTCAATCCAATTGGAAAGATGCTTTCGCTCCAGTACTAAAATGAAACAAAAATGGGACCAATTCAGTACGGGGTATACACATCCTTTCATCACCCTAGTGTAGGCGTTGATACAATCCAATGTAGGATGAATAAGCTCGGGTTTTCAGATGATGAAATACCCTCGGCATCGACGATAAAGCGAATTGTGAAGAGACATGGTCTGAAAGTGAATAAACGAGAGCGATATAAACGGATCAAATCCAAGAAGCAATTGCACACTCCTGAATCCTACTCAAATCAATGAGATGCACCAGGTGGACTTTGTAGGTCCACGATTTATCACGGGCTATGGTCCGATCTCCTCGCTCAATCTAATCGATGTGGTCAGCAACCAGGTGTACATTGAGCAGTGCGACTCCAGAAGCATGGATAATGTGATCAACTTTCTCATCCGGTATTTAAGTGATAACCCCGCCCCCCGGTATCTACAGCTCGATAATGGGATGAGCTTTATCGGAAACTTTAAAACCCCGCGTAGATTCAGTCGTTTTGTAAGACTCTGTCTCTACGTTGGTATTGGAGTCGTTTTCATCGCACCCAGCAGCCCATGGGTGAACGGATGCATCGAGAGCTTCAATGGCTGGTTTGGATCGAAATTCTGGGATAAAGACACCTTTGCAGATCTGGAAGACATGTGCACCAGGTCTCTACACTTTGTTGACCAGTATAACGATCTCAGTGCATGGAAGAAGAGGAATAAGGGATTGAATCCGATTGAGCCGGTAAGAATGCTAAAAAATGCTGTAGAAATAGATTTGGACAACGTACCATTGACGGATGGGCAAGTGCACTTCATCCGGCGGGTGGACAACGAAGGGCAGATCAACGTCCTGAATTAGGCGTTAAACGTGGGTGAGGAGTTTATCAGTGAATATGTCCGGGCTACCATCTGCACGGGAAAGCGGAAAATGGAAGTCTACTATCGAGCAAAGGATCAGGATGTCGCCGTATTGATAAAAGAATTTGATTATGAGCTGAATGAGGGGGTCAAACCTCGCAGGGAGGATATCTGGAAAACCTAAAATGGGGTACGATGTATTGATCCTTACTAGTTAGCTAAACATGTACCAAAAAAGAAAAAAGAGGAGCGCAATCTCTGCGCTCAGTACATTCCTTCCATGCCGCCCATGCCGCCCATGCCGCCCATGTCAGGAGGCATACCGCCGCCACCCGGAGGCATTGGCTCGCCTCTGGATGCAATCACGTCATCGATTCTCAGGATCATGACCGCGGCTTCTGCTGCGGAACTGATCGCCTGCGTCTTGACGCGCAGCGGCTCCACGATTCCGGCTTCCCACATATCAACGACATCGCCTGTGAATACGTCGAGTCCCATGTGGATATCACCTTCCTTGTGCCGGCTCGTCATCTCGACAAGTTTGTCAATTGGATCGAGTCCTGCGTTCTCTGCAAGCGTCCTCGGAATGATCTCAAGCGAGTTTGCAAATGCGCTCACAGCCAGTTGCTCTCTGCCGCTGAGGCTGTCTGCGTACTCACGTAGTTTGAGTGAGAGCTCGACCTCTGGTGATCCGCCGCCCGAGACAAGCTTTCCGTCCTCGATTGTTACGCCAACAACACGAAGAGCGTCTTCCAGTGCACGCTCCAGTCCATCGACCACATGCTCGGTTCCGCCACGAAGTACCAGCGAGACTGCCATTGGGTTCTTGCAACCCGTTACAAAGATCATGTTCCCACCGCCGATCTTCTTCTCCTCGACAAAGTCTGCAGAACCGATATCGTCCGCCTCGATCTCATCGAGGTTCGCGATGTTCTTTGCGCCGGTTGCCTTGGATAGTTTTCCTATGTCGCTCTTTTTGACCCTGCGAATCGCCATGACTCCGGCTTTTGCAAGGAAATGCTGTGCCATGTCGTCAATACCTTTCTGGCAGAAGATGACATTTGCGCCGCTGTCCACGATCTTGTCGACCATTACCCGTAGCATCTTCTCTTCCTGGTCCAGGAATGACTGGAGCTGGTCAGGCGATGTGATCTGAATCTCAGCATCGACTTCAGTGCTCTTCAGTTCGACCGCTGTGCTGAGCAGTGCAATCTTCGCATTTTCGACCTTCTTTGGCATATTCGGGTGCACTCGTTCCTTATCAATGATCATGCCACTGACCAGTTCGGAATCCTCGACGCCGCCGCCGACCTTCTTCTCGACCTTAATGTTCTCGATATCGACAACTCTCTTGCCGTCGGTCTCCTCTGCAACTGACCTGACAGAATCGACACAGAGCTTGGCAAGCTTTTCTTTTGAACCTTCGATCCCTTTTCCGGTCATTGCTGTGTTTGCGATGTCGATCAACATCTTTTCATCATCGGGTGAGACATCGGTCGCTATTGATTGTAGCAGCTCATCGGCTTTTATTGCCGCAAGCCGGTACCCTGATGCGATGATTGTCGGGTGCACGTCTTTATCCAGCAGTTCTTCTGACATCTTCAACAGTTCACCAGTCAGAACCGCTGCTGTTGTTGTGCCGTCTCCGACCTCGTCGTCCTGGGTCTTTGAGACCTCGACCACCATCTTTGCTGCCGGATGCTCGATATCCATCTCTTTTAAGATGGTGACGCCGTCGTTTGTGATGACGATGTCGCCGAGTCCGTCCACAAGCATCTTGTCCATTCCCTTTGGTCCAAGCGTGGTGCGCACCGCAGCAGCAACGGCTTTTGCTGCCATGATGTTCGAGTTCTGTGCATCTCTTCCGCGTGTTCGTTCGCTTCCTTCACGCAAAATGAATATCGGCTGTCCTCCAAGTTGTCCTGCCATATTTTAGCATACCTCACTTATTGTTATGACCTTCATACTGTGGTCAACAGAATCAGTGATAGTACTTCTATAAAAGGTTTGTGGATGACATCGGACCGCCCCACGATATCCCAAAATATATCAACCATGGCGACCCCACTTCTCAGAAGGAGGACCATGTCGGAAACACTGAGCGAAATATTGTCTGCGCTGGGCGATCTGATCGATGAGATCAAGGAGTGGGAACTTGAGCACGACTACTACTTCTACCCGGATTCGGACGAGAAACTGGTGGCGAGACGTGAGGACATACGAGAACGTCTGGTGGCGTGTGGCGATGCGGCAATCGAACCTCTGGAGGTGTATCTGTATGATACGGAGATCCACGCCTATATAATCACGGTCGATGTGCTCGCAGAGATCGGCAGTCCCGCTGCAATTCAGCGATTGGTCGATGCGGTCGAGCTCGGACGCGATCAATTATCTCATTATGCAACGCGTACGCTGGCGGAAATCGGCGCAGGTTCGGTTCAGCCGCTGATCGAGAGGATCACTGACCAGCTGGACAATCCGGTATTTGATGAAAAAGGAGATGGGGATGGCATAACCAATATGGTTGACGCACTCTCAGGAATCGTAGACCCGCGCTCGTTTGATTTCATGGTAGAACTCCTCGATCGCTTCAAGGATACGGAGCGTTTCGGGGAGCTGGCACACCTGTGTAGTCGTTTCCATGATCAGCACAATCCCGAGATAATACCCCTGCTGAGGGCTCTTGTAAATGAATACGACGATTGCGATGACTCATTCAATCAG
>JAYEFS010000174.1:0-3624 GCA_034658695.1 Methanobacteriota archaeon
CTCTTTTCTACGGTTTTAGTGCTGCCAACCGTTTTTTCATCTTGTGCCATGTCGCCAAACATTTTAAATAGCGTGGGCTGATTCTTTTTGATTTGAACGATGTACTTGCCACCTGATTGATTGATAGTCTCCAATGTTGTCGGATTTGCGTGAAGAGGGTCTAATGTCACTTTTGCCCGCTGTAGCCAGGTCTCCTTCAATAATTTTGGCTCTTTGGTATCTCGCGTTGAAGTGAACTTGGGATCTATTCGAAAAAAATAAAGAGTATTTTTAGTTGGTTACGATGTAACCACCCAAATAATTGCTTCTGGCGTTGTATCTTGCATCCTGATCGGTTTCAGCCATCCCCGGGCGGCACGATCCTTCCAACCCGATCGCAGATACTCAAACCCAACCCAAATCACCATACAACTGCAACCTCACCGGACTCGGTGATTTCCCTATCCTTTGTGATCAACACCGAATCGAGCAATATCGCAGTTGCGGAAATTATTCGGTCATGAAGTTCCGGAATGGCTTTCAATTCATGGCACTTCAGAACAACAGCCGTATTCATAGGATAAATTATATAATTCAAACTCCTCTCGATCGTCTTCAAAATTTCAATGAACTCGATATCAACCCTGTGCTTTTCAGTGATGAACATTGCCTCTGCCAGCACAACTGTTGGAATTATGATAACCGCGCCTCCAGCATCAACACGACCGTATGCCGCCTCCGCATTCCTGCCGAGACGTCCATCACACGTTAGATACCAGAGCAGCGCGTGGGTATCTGTTACAAAGAGGTTGCTGCTACTAAACGTGCTTGAATAGCGATTTTTTGGCAGTTTCGATCTCATCATCGGTTATGTGCACACCTTTAAGCAATCCCTTCAACGAAACAATTTTTTTCGGAGTCCGTAGTAATGTTTTGGCGTCATGGAGCTCGTTTTCGATCAAGGATAGTTTTGTATACATTACAGTCTCAAGCCCACTATATGCGGTTTGCAGGGTCTCATCAGTTATGCTATTTGCCATCATTATTTAATTGCGGTAAAGCTATGTAAAGTCATCTCAATATCTCAAGCGTAGGCTTAATCATACGGCGTCATTATGGGGTTGGAAAACTTGAGTTTGAAAAGCCAGGTCTTTGAACAAGTCTATAAACTCTTCTAAAATTTCCGCTGTTTTGGCATCAGAGCGCACCATTTCCTTGTGTATATGCGCTCTTAAGATCTACGGATTTCTTTTTGGATTTTTAATAAAAAAATGGATACGGTTTTAGTATGTTTGCACACCGGTTGATACCGGTTCCAAAATATATAAGTTCACAACACGAGATGATTATTCAATGAAAACAAGTCGACTGATTCTAATTCCTGCACTTCTCATCCTCATAGCGTGTGTCTCCTGCGTATCGGCTGATCCGGTATCTGTCTCCCTTCCTGCCGTGTACATGACACCGGATGGTGGCGAGGTCGGCGTGCTCACGAACCTGACGGTCTGGGTGACGGACGGTACAGGTCACGTATTTGTTGATACCGCGCCGTTCACACAGGTCGATATGCAGGGCTCTGCCAGACTAGCATCGATTCTGGCGTGTGACATCACAGGCATCGATCCTGATAGTTGCGATTTCTTCTATGTGATGCACACCGAGTCGCCTGTTATCGGGGGACCATCCGCGGGAGCGGCGACAACGGTTGCGACGGTTGCAGCGCTCATGAACTGGACTGTGGATTCCGGGGTCGTCATGACCGGCATGATCAATCCGGATGAGTCGATCGGCGCAGTCGGGGGGATACCCGCAAAACTGAACGCGTCCGTGAATAATGGTGCGCACACCTTCCTGGTACCGTCTGGACAGGGGAATGTGACGGTTGTTGCGCGGTTCGTCGAACCGGCGGGTCCATTTTCCAGAATCGTCGAAGAACCTGTGACCATAAACGTGACCAGTCTCGGAGAGGCGCAGGGTGTTCAGGTCGTGGAGATCGAAGACATCAGGGACGCCATCTATATATACACGGGTCACGAGATCCCGCGGATACTTTTGACCGGGGAGGTGCAGACCGCGGAGTATATCGGTGCGATGCAGCCCCTTGCTGCCGCATTGCTGGAGGAGTCAAGGGCACAGTACAATGAGACTGTGGCAATCGCTGACCCGCACCCGCAGTTCAAGAAAGCGTTTGTCAGCCAGAATCAGGCGATGGAGGATGCACAGCATGATTACAACACAGGAAACTACTACGCATCCATGAGCCGGAGTTTCAACACGATGGTCAACCTGCGACGCATCGGCTGGCTCTCCGGATATCTCGCAGCCGATGACATGCAGGACAGACAGGAATACATCTCCAACCTCATCAGGTGTGTCGAAGACGAGATCGCTGATGCGGAGCTTGATTTGGAGGATGCGAAGTCGAAGAACGCAATCATGGAGGGCGTGGGCGCAGCAGAGTCGAGGTTGACTATAGCTAGAGAGAAACTGAAGGAAGCAGAGCAGAAAGAGAATGCAGACGAGGCAATCGACCTCCTTGCGTTTGCGATGGAACGTGCCCGGTCTGCCAGATGGTGGACAACGCTCTCGTGTATCGGTTCGGACGCAACGATTCCGGATGATCTGCGTCATGACCGCGCAGCCAGATACTACAGCCAATCAGTCTCGATTCTTGCGTATGCCGATGAACTGGTCAGTGAGACCGATGGGTGCAAGATGCTGATCCGGGGCGCAGCGGACGATCTGTCCCGTGCTCGAAGCGAGTTGCAGACCGGATACTATGCCGGTGCGATCTATGATTCGCTGCATGCGATGGTGCAGGCGGGAACCGCAATCGAGCTCATAGGAATCACCGATCCGGACGAAAAGGTGAACAATAGCAAAAGGGATGCGATGTCAGCCATCATATCCGCCAGAGAGTGCGGGGCAGAGCCGATTCTCGCTGTGAGTGCGTACGAGCATGCAAACATACTCGCGCAATCAGAGATCGACAGGATTGTGGGTTACGGGTATGCAAAGATGGTTGCAAGGACTGCACGATCCACATATTCTGAAAATCGGACGATGGTTCAGGGGGCGAACATCTCAGGATCAATCGAGAAGATCATGCAGACGAGGCGGGGAACGGTGAATGATACTAAGCAGCCCGAAGAGATGCCGGATATGAGTGGATATAGTGGATGCGGCGCGCTTGTCGTGGTTGCTCTGGTCTATCTGGTCAGACGGAGATTGACCTGATAACCTGCTGCTGCTCGGGCAGCAATTCCCGTTGTATCTATAAACGCATGCAGTCAAAGGGTCGATTCTCTATACTTTCGTAAACATTTACGTACAATGTTGAGACACAAAAAGAATAATTCCAAATAATGTTTAGTAAATTCGGAACCCAAAAGAGGGTAGTTTGCATGAGTAAAACAGAAACAAAACCTCGGGAGCGTCTGAACGCGACACGCTATTCAGTCTCGTTCACTCAGGTTTTGAGAGAATAAAAGACCATCGGTCAAAAAAACATCAAAATACCCAAGCAATTCATGCCATCTTCTATTCACCTCATTCCAACTGTTTGAGATTATACCCTCGCTCGTGGCTGATTTGTATTGTGAAGAGATGATGTAGATGTTTACGAAACGGCAAAGAAACAGTCCA
>JAYEFS010000175.1:0-14409 GCA_034658695.1 Methanobacteriota archaeon
AAAAAGATAAAATTGCGATAGTGTTTCTTAAAAAACATGTCACTTTTCTAAGTTATATCGCATTAATTATTTGCATAATGTACTGATAGTGTGCGCCAAACAAAATGTCATTCCATAATTAGAATTGTTGGCCCCGAAGTAAGCAGGAATGACTTGCAATCAGGTAGGGTTCCGGTTAACGACGTAATTCGCATAACCACCATAAGTATTACCTGCTGGCACACCGATTATACTGCATGATCGAGTCCCAGCAGGTATCCCCGCTCATCGCCTTTGTCGCAGGTGTGGCGAGCATCTTATCGCCATGCGTACTTCCGCTGCTACCTGCAGTCATGGCGTACTCTTCTGAAACAGGGAAACTACGCCCCATAGCGATCGTTACCGGCTTGTGCATCTCGTTCACGGCGATGGGTGTGGTATTCGGCGCATTCGGCGATGTGGTCTGGAGATATCGCGAATATATGGAGATTGTTGCCGAGATCACAATCATTGCGTTCGGGCTGGTCATGCTCTTTGACCTCCCGTTATTTGATCGGTTGAGCGCACTCGCGCCGCATACGCAGCAGAAGCAGAAGGGGTTGTTTGGCGGTCTTCTGTTCGGGGTGTCGCTCGGTATCGTCTGGATGCCGTGCATCGGTCCGATACTCGGAGGCATCCTCGCAATGGCTGCGCGTGAGGGGGACGTTCTGTACGGTGGCTTCTTGCTCTTTATCTATTCGCTCGGGCTGGGTATCCCGATGCTCGGAGTAGCTTATGCAGCCAGTAGATCGACAGTGCACATCAGAGCGATCTCACGGCACACCCTGGCAATCAGAAAGATCGCGGGAGGTATACTGGTTCTGATTGGACTTGGAATGATTTTAGGTGTATATGATCTCTTCTGGGGCTGGATTACGGATATCATATATACGATCAGATATAATCTAATCTGATCGGGATTGCGGGTTTAATCTAATCGGGGGTGTGGACTTGAAAAAATGGATTGTTGCGCTTGTTGCCGTATCATTGGCTCTATTCTTACTTCAAGAAGTATTTGATCCGACCCGCGAGATACCTGATCCGTACTATCGAAGCCTCGGGCATGGACAGAACGTTACAAGCGAATCCGAACTGAGGCAGATTCTACCGCTTCTCGATTGCACCTACCGGGAGGACTTCTTCGATTGTTCGGAGATGGCTGCCTTTATCGAGTGGTATCTCGAAGGACACGGCGTTGATACGGTGATTGTCACGGGAATTCACGATCAGCCACACAACGTCTCCGTCGGCGGGTTCGAATATGCGAACAACTCAGGAGATCACGCATGGGTCGTCGCAAATCTGACGGGGCGGAGGATTCTGATCGAGCCGACCCTTGCGCGCATCGTTCCGGAGGCGCTCGAGCAATACTATAGCCCGGATGGAACGTACGACGATATCTATGACGTGGTGAGTTCCAGCAGGTCTGCTGACGAGTACGACTGGTGGACGGTTGTAGAGATCGATTCCCCTGTGCCATTCCTAACTCCTGTGCGGCTGCCGCAGGCGTCAGAGATTGCGGGTGATCTCTTTGATCTGGTAAACCGGGAACGCGCAAAACGCGGGCTGGAACCGCTGAAATACAACGACGAGATCGCAGATATTGCTCGCGCACACAGCCACAGTTCACCCCGTTCCGGGGCAGGGGCTGGGACGGAACCAGGAGACCTGCTGCGGGATTGCGGGGTGTATTACTTTGATACCTCTGTTGAATACGTGCTTTCGATGCCGGGACCGATCTACGACTATGAAGAGTTCCTGAAGATGGTTTCTGAAGCGTGGAGTTCCGAGGAATCCGAAAATCGGATTCCAACATCGGATTTCGATGAAACCGGGATCGGTGTGACAGTGGATTCGGATGGGGACATACAGCTAACCCGGCTTGCAATCAGGCGAATCTATTGTGGCTACAAAGACGCACCCTGTTGCAAGGAGCAAGGTTATTATCCATGGTGCTACAAACCTTGTGAATGCAACCGAGGAGTATGCAAATAATAAACTGAGAAGCAGGCAGGTCTACCATGGCGATCCGGGACATAAAACCAACTCGATCCGAACTAATCGAACTGAAAAAGAAGATCAAACTCGCAGAGAGCGGCCACAAGCTGCTGAAGATGAAACGCGACGGCTTAATCCTTGAATTCTTTGAGATGCTTAGCAGGGCACGAGATGTCAGATCTGAGCTTGACTCCACATACAAGGCTGCAACTGAGAAGATCGGCATTGCAAAGACCGTGGAAGGGGATGTTGCGATACGATCAATCGCATTCGCGCTCAGGGACACTCCGCAGGTCGAACTCGAGAGCAGGAATATAATGGGTGTGGTGGTTCCGAAGATCGAATCATCCCAGGTGCGAAAGGATCTCTGTGAGCGGGGATACGGGATCATCGGAACGAGTGCGTGCCTTGACGAGGCGGTCGATGCTTACGAGACGTTCATCGAGAAGGTAATCATCGCTGCCGAGATTGAGACTGCGATGAAGAAACTGCTGGACGACATCGAGCGGACCAAGCGGCGAGTCAACGCGCTCGAGTTCAAGGTGATACCGGAACTCTCCGGAGCGGAGCGGTTCATCGAACTGCGCCTCGAAGAGATGGAGCGCGAGAACACCTTCCGGCTGAAGCGAATCAAGGCATAAAAATGGTCGATATGGAGAATCCGGAGCTCAGGGGGACTATACTGCGCTGGGCATGGATACTCTCCTTAATCATGCTCGTCCTCGGATACGTCCTCATGTTTCTTCTGATCACGGGGAAGCTTGAACTCAGGTAAATGCCCGCCAGTGTTCAGTCGACCTGTGTGACAGCAACACCAGTCATACTGGAGCCGCTTGCATCGGTTACTACAAGCGTGATTCTGTGTGTCCCTTTTGAGAGTTTTCGGTCAAACGAACCTGTGCTTCCGATCTGCCCGTCCTGATCAGAGGTCCAGTCGTACGCGACCGGTGGTATGCCGCCGCTCACCCTGCACGAGAAATAGGCATCCCGAATCGATATCTCTGAACTGATGCCCTGCGCCATACTGTGGCAATCAGACCCGCTTGCGTCGAACCATGCCCGCCCACTGCCAAGCTGAATCGCGGACCCCTGCTTCACGTGCTCGATCCACTCACCGGTTGTGTTATCCTGCTGACAGAGATGCAACTGGCTCGTACTCTGTGTCTCACCCCTTTTGATCAGCCAGATGTCGTCTGGCGTCTGGCTTGCAAACGATTCCCAGCGCGCATCTGTTCTGTTGTGGCGATAAAAGATCCGGTTGTCAAATATCCCCTCGCCAACGCCAGCCTCGTAAACGAGCCACAGATCAGTCTCTACGTCGTAGCAACTTGCATGCTTGCTATCGAACCATATAAAATCACAATCCGGGATCGCTGGCTCGGTTGCGAATTCACCGATCTGCTGATCCTGTTTGGAGCCGTCCCGCGCCACCATTTCGCCATCAATCCCCCGATTCTGGTCTTGATTGCCCGATGTTGGGGCGTGGGCGGATGCGGACGTCTCCTCGTCTGTTGCGTTGAGCGCTGCAAAGAGCGATGCGCGGCTTTCCGAAGGGGTCGGAGTTACGTACGGTTCGGGTGCATCCTCTTGCGATATCCGGTCACTGACGGCGCATCCCAGGATTGTGGAAGCGATGACTATCAGTGCGAGAATGCAGATATTTTTCTTTGATATCTCTATCTTTGATTGTGCCCCGTCCGATGGGTCATTTTGTGATTGACCCAGCACTTGCGGCATCTTTATTGATGGTATCTTCATCGATTGCCCCCTTGCCCAAAATTATTATGTTGCGCACCATATTAACCTTATCGGATGGACTGCGCCGTCTTTTATGGGTTGCCAACCCGCTGGTATGAATTTTGGGCACCAATAATCCAACCGAAAAACCCAATAGCACTGGTTGGATACCAGAATGATCGACAGAAACCCTTAACTAAAAAACACCGTAATTAGTCCCTGCACAGAGGCATCAACCATGAAGAAAGCAATAATTGAAACCAAGAAAGGCGAGATTGTCCTTGAATTGTTCGAGAAGGACGCACCGAACACCGTCGCGAACTTTGTAAAGCTGATCAACAAGGGATTTTACAACGGGCTCAAATTCCACCGGGTCATCCCGAACTTTATGATACAGACCGGGTGTCCGAAAGGCAACGGCACAGGCGGACCCGGATACACCATAAAGTGCGAGATAAACCCGCGGAAACATACAAAAGGCGCGCTCTCGATGGCACATGCCGGAAAGAACACCGGCGGCAGCCAGTTCTTTATCACGCACTCGCCGCAGCCCCATCTTGACGGAGTACACACGGTCTTTGGTCAGGTGGTCGAGGGCATGGATGTCGTGAACAAGATTGCGCAGGGCGATGTCATGACGCAGGTCAGGGTTGTTGAGGGGTGAGACGTCGCTCGTTCACGCATTCGGTACCGCTCCGTAGATCCGGTCTTAATCAATATTTATTTGTGAAATGCCCCCTATCCACGGGAAATCCCTCGGAAGTGTTCCATAAGCTTTATAGACAAGAAGATAAAAAGCAGATCAAGCACAATGTGCAGGCAGCACTTTCCACATAGGAAAGACAGTGAACCAATCTCAGAAGGGTAACCAAAACCCGTAGTAATCACAAAAATATGCGGTGACAAGTATGGAATTCGATAAGATACTGCGCACAGATGATTTATCTGAATACTATGTAGATTGGCTAGACGAAGACATTGTTGTAGATTGGATGAAATGTGCGGAATATCTGATTGATAAACATAATTATAATCAAATTGTTGTCGAACACAAAAAACTGGCGGACGGCAGGAACGAAAAATTCAAGGTCGGAATCCAAACAAGAGACGTTGATGTTTCTAAGGTTGCTAATTCACTACAAGACAAAAGAATAGTTGAAGATGCGGGTATTGCAATGGGTCTTCTCATAATTCAGTGGTTAAGACCATTAAAATTTATTCGTGTGCTAAAAACGGGAGATGGGTATGATTACTACTATTTACCCCGTAATAGCAACGAAGAGGAATTGATAGAAATGACGGGAACGGAGATACCTAATGGGGGTACAGAAAGGTTGAGGAGCAAAATAAGAAAATTTAAAGATAAACACCCGGACACGTCAGGCTATATCTCGGTTAGTTGTTTTTATGATAAGGTTCAGATACATTGGGGGCATAGAAATGATTCTTGATAATATGGATGAAACGATGAGGAAATTGATCAGGACGATTTCGAGTGACTATATACGCGCTCAAAAAGAGGAAAATGGAGATATAACTAATAGGAATCGTTATTTAGAACAAGCTAGCTTCGGTAGCATATATTTAGCCAGACTTTTATCTGAGAGGGAGGATCTTATAGAAAGTTCCAGATACTTGCTATCAGCCGCCCATTCTTACGAGAAAGCCGGAGCGATTAATCATGCAATTGCTTGCTATGATAAAATAATCGAAATTGGGGAAACGGATTTTTCAAATGATGCACGAGAAGGATTATCCATGCTGAAACGTTTTACAATGGATGAAATGGATTTGGGTACAAAGGAAGGTAAAATGGCTGCTCTCGATTCCCTGGTTTGGACACATCCCGGACTGACAACTACTCGTGTCTTACAGTATTTTTCAGAAGAGTTTGATCAGGAACTATCCCCGACATCTACCAGGTTATATGCCCGTGAATTAGAAGAAAGAAAAAGAGTAACAATCTGGGGCGGACCGCAAGGAAGGGAATATCATATTTACCCGAATGTGGTAGATTTGGCAACTAGAAAGGGACATTATGGAAAAGAAACTCTTGTACCGGGTTCTGTGGAATCCAGAATCACGGAAGACTTTAGAATAAAATTTGAAAAATGGAATTATAATAAAGAGATGTTCATACTAAACGGAACAATCAATCCAAAGGTTGTCATGGCAATAGACATGGAGGGGTTTGCCAAGAACCTAAAAAGTTTTTCGGAACCCGGGTTTCGTGTAAGTGCAGTAGGCATACTTGAAAACTTTCAGGATTTAGCAGGTGATGGATACGAAACCAATTTGGAAGAAAACTTGGATGTAATAGATTCCAACGTGCTCATTGATGGCTATACTGATGCCACCATTTATAATAGGGCGGGTTAGGGGGAAATAATTGACTCAATCCCTGCAAATTCCAAACGGAATACCCATGTACTTGCTGAGTACACTTCTAAATGATTTTGATCCGATCTTTTGTCAAGCTTGTGGCAATTCAATACATTTTATAGGTGCTAGAAATCACTTAGCAGTTCATCTGAAGATATTTGCTCGCGATGAGGATTTATTCTATATGGCTGATATGAATTGGAACTATAGATATGCTTTTAATAGCGATGGAGTGAAAGAGAGTATAGATTGGTTTAGGACAAAAGCAAATTCAAACAAAAGTGATGGATTGAGTATTGAGCCACACGAGAATGAAATATGTATTTCTAACAGTGTTGTTAACACAAAATTACTTTCTTTTGTTGAACGCCCCCCCATCCCAAAAATTCCAGAGATGGATGACGGAGTACTGGTTAAAATTACGGATCTGAAAGAAATGGTTGGACAAGTGAGTTCTATTGGGGAAGAAACTGTGAGATTAATATTGTCTGACTCAGAACTCCGAATGAGCGGCTCTACGCACGATCATACCGTTTATACTGTGCACACCGTGCAGCCCCAAAAAAGTAATAAAACAGAACAAGAACGATCCACTCTTTGCTTCAAAGAGATGTTATTAATTAGCTGCCGACTTGCTTCTGAAGTCGCTCCCAGTTTAACCGAGTTAAGATTTTATCCGGGAGGAGCATCCCAAATATATGCCACCGGAAGTAATGTTTCAGTGCGTTGTCTTTTAACGGCAGTGAAACAATAGTGGTTCACGCCCATTAAAAAATATCAAGCAGGGTAACATCATGAAGGGTGGTTGAGGGGTGAGGGCAAGTCCGGGACAAACATGGACCTGTGTTTAACTCAACGTCCAATAAAAGGATGATAAAGTTGGATAATAAACGACGCGGCACAAAGACAAGTTCTTTCGGCACATCAGGTAGAATGAACCACGATTCTACAGCATTTTATACGAGCAAGCTGTACGAAAGTCTACCGAAGGAGGAGAAGGTCGGATACGTGGAAAACCCGATCCTTCCCGAATCCTTGAACGGAATTATCCGGAAATCCTCCGAATCAATGGACGAACTGCCAGATAGCAGCGTTCACCTGATGGTAACCTCTCCACCCTACAATGTCGGAAAGGAATACGATGAGAACTTAACTCTCGAAAACTACCGCGAATTCCTGAAGCGAGTATGGGGTGAGGTTCACAGAGTCCTTGTGCCAGGCGGACGCGCCTGCATCAACGTTGCAAACCTTGGAAGAAAGCCATACATCCCGCTTCACGCAATGATTGCCGAGGACATGATCGAACTCGGATTTCTGATGCGAGGTGAGGTCATCTGGGATAAGGCGTCCAGCGCAGGTTCCTCCACCGCATGGGGGAGCTGGCAGTCCGCTTCAAACCCGACGCTCCGGGACGTGCATGAATATATCCTGATCTTCTCCAAAAACACATTCGGTAGGAAGAATCCTCTGAAACGAGAGAACACGATATCACGGGACGAATTTCTCGAGCTTACAAAGAGCATCTGGACATTTCCGTCGGAATCTGCAAAGAAAATCGGGCATCCGGCACCGTTTCCGGTGGAACTGCCTTACCGGACGATTCAGCTATATACGTTCGAGGGTGAGGTCGTTCTAGACCCGTTTATGGGGAGCGGGCAGACCGCGATCGCAGCGATAAAGGCGAACCGCCGTTACGTTGGCTACGAGATCGATTGTGAGTATGCGAAGCTTGCAGATAAGCGGGCTAAGGAGTTTCGATTGGAGTTCGACTCTCCGAAGCTCTCTGATTTCGCAGAGACTCAATAAGAACCCCGCGGGTCCGCGATCTCCCCCGCAAGCGCAGTCGCAGCCGCGGTCTCTGGCGACGCAATATAGATGAATCCGCCTGTGCCCATCCGTCCCTTGAAGTTGCGGTTGGCTGTCGAGAGACAGACCTCGCCCTCGCCGAGCACGCCCTGATGCGCACCAAGGCACGGACCGCATCCGGGCGGGAGTATCACAGCGCCTGCTGAAAGGAGCGTGCTTGCAACTCCGGTCTCAATTGCGGCCAGAAGCACCGATCTGGATGCGGGCGCAATGATCGTCCGAACAGCGACATGCTTCCCGCGGAGAATCTCCGCAGCCGCGTTCAGGTCATCGAGCCTGCCGTTCGTGCACGATCCGATAAAGACCTGATCAACATGAGTCCCCAGAACGTCGGTCACAGGATGCACGTTGTCAACAGCATGGGGAAGTGCGACCTGCGGTGGAAGATCTGCCACATCAAAGAAGAGTTCGTCAACGTACGTCGCATCAGAGTCAGCATAGACGCAATTGGATTGCTCTCCTGTGAAACCAAACGTCACATCGTCCGGAGGGACGATTCCTGCCTTTGCGCCCATCTCAACACCCATGTTGCAGAGCGTCATTCTGCCTGCAATCGAGAGATCTGCGATTGTTTTGCCATAATACTCAATCGCCCTGTATGTTGCGCCCCCTGCGCCGACTCTGCATATAATATGCAGTGTAACGTCCTTTGCGCTCACCATATCCGGGAGCGCGCCGTCCACCGTGATTCTGATCGACTGCGGCACCTTGAACCAGAGCTTGCCGGATGCGAAGACCTCTGCCATCTCGGTTGCGCCGATTCCCGTTCCGAACGCTCCGAGCGCGCCGTACGTGCATGAATGCGAGTCTGCGCCGACGATCAACATTCCGGGGCGTGCGAACCGCTCTGCCATAACCTGGTGGCAGATGCCCTCACCGATCTCGAACAGGTTAGAGATCCCCTGATCTCGCGCCCACTCCCGTATCATGCGCTGAAGCTCTGATGTGGTCTCCTTATTTGACGGTACAATGTGATCGAACGGGATCACAATCCGGTCGGGATTCCAGACCCTGCCTGCACCCATCTCTGTGAATGCTTTGACAGCTAGCACGCTCGTTCCGTCGTGCGCCATCGCACAGTCGATATCTGCGAGCACGAAGTCGCCAGCCAGTGCCTCGGTTTCTGATGCCCGGCTCAGTATCTTTTCGCTGATTGTTGGGATGTTATGCCCCCTGGTGGATTGCTATTGCTGGTCATAGCGTTTTTATGATATTTGCTAATCGTTCTATCCCTTCTTCAATTTTTGTTTCATCCGAATTTGAAAAATTTAATCTTAACGTATTATTCCCGCCCCCATCAACATAGAATGCGTTTCCGGGCACGAATGCGACGTTTTCTTGTATTGCAAGATTGAACAAGTCTAATGATGAAATCCTCTCCGGAAGTGTTATCCATAAAAACATCCCCCCATCAGGTTCTGTGCATCTGATTTCCTCTGGAAAGTGTTCTGTTATCATAGACACCATCAAGTCTCTCCGTTTTTTATAAGCATCTCTTATTCTCATTATATGTCTATCAATATCATTATCGATCAAATATTGATAAATCACCCTCTGCGAAAGCTGATTTGAATGGAGGTCAGACGCCTGCTTTGCGACGATTATCCGTTCCATAATATCTTTTTTTGCGCAGATCCATCCGAGCCTCAATCCCGGCGCTATGATTTTTGAAAATGTGCCTAATAGAATTATATTATCTTCTATGTAAGTACCCATCGAAGGCAAATCTTCCCCTATAAACCTTAATTCGCCATAAGGATCGTCCTCAATAAAAATCACATCATGTTTTTTAAGGATATCGGCAACATCCCTCCTTTTTTGCCCGGAATAGGTGATTCCTGAAGGGTTCTGAAAATTGGGGACTGTGTAAAATAGTTTTATTCCACCCCCTCTGAATGTTGTTTCGAGCAAATCCGTATCTATTCCGTCATCAAGCAGCGGTATGGATCGATATATTGGTTCATACATAGAAAGTGCCTGTATGGCACCCAGATAGCCCGGGCGTTCCATAACAATCTGATCCCCTTTGTCTAAAAATACCTTACCAATCAAGTCAATGCCCTGCTGCGAACCATTTGTAATCAATATCTCGTCAGGACCTACTTTTAACCCTTTTTTCGTACGATATCTCTCAGCAATATATTCTCTCAAAGGCAAATAACCTTCAGTCGTGCTGTACTGAAGAACATTCGCGCAATCTTCCTCTAAAACTTTTGAAGATGCGTTTGCAATCTCTTTCACCGGAAAAAACTTGGGATTTGGAAGTCCGCCTGCAAATGATATCGTCTCTGGATTCTCTGTAACTCTTAATATCTCTCTGATACACGACTTATGGGCGGTATCCATCCTATTTGCAAACAGTTTGTCGTTCAACAATCTTTTCCTCGCTCTCAATTGAAATGTGTCTTCTACCATCCGTCTGATTAAGTCCCGAGCCGAGGTCACTTTTCATTTTCCATCATCTCTCTTGCGAACTCGCGCGCACGCTCCAGTCGTGCGGCATCCGGTTGCCCTCTGGTCGTGGGACCCATCTCTCCAAAATAGCGTAATTTAGGGTCAGGACTCTTCAACAACATATCTATTACGCCTTGAGCAAGTTCTCCCTGGCAGTTAAACATACCTATCAGATTCGCTCCGGCTGCCGCTTCCTTACATTTCGCAAGCCATTCTCGAAGATCTTCCAAATCTTCAGGTGCCCCATGCGTTATGAAGAGAGCAACATTTTTACCCTTGCATTGTTTCTCTAAAAAGCTCTTCGCTTCTTCAGGTGCCCCAAATCCATGAATCGGAAAGCCAACGAAAGCAAGATCATACCTTTCAAGATTATCGATCTCACTTAGTTCCCCCATCTCTTTTTCATCTTGTACTTCCTGAAAAATGGCTTCAGCGACCTTCCTGGTATTCCCTGTCTGAGACATGTACGCGATTAAAACTTTCATCTCCATACCTCCTTTGTAAAGGTTTTCCACGAACGGATGGAACTTAATCTCCCCCCTCATAAGGGTTTCCCCTATCACTATATATAATTATATAACTCATGGAACAAAGGTATTGGGGCTATGGGCACAGATGCCCTCACCCATCTCGAAGAAGTTGGCTATTTCCTGATTTCGCGCCCATTCCCGCACCTTCCGGTGGAGTTTTAATGTCGTCTCCTTGTTCGACAGGACGATGTGATCGAACGGGATCACGATCCGATCAGGATTTTAGACCTCGCCTGCGCCCATCTCTTCAAACGCCCGTATCGCAAGCACGCTGGTTCCGTCGTGCGCCATCGCACAGTCGATCCATGCTATCACGAAGTCACCAGCCCGCGCATCGGTGCCTGACGCCCGACTCAGTATCTTTTCGCTGATTGATTGATATATCCTGCCTCCCGGATTAGGTTGTTGCTGCCGGGGCGTCTTAATTTGTTCATGCGGATGCGCAGCAGGCAAAAGCCTTATGCCGAGCCCACAACAACCATATCTCATGATCTTCGCAGCATCCCGGGCGCTCGAATGCGCATATCGTGCAGGTGCGGATGAGGTCGAGGTGTACTGCACCACTGACCGGTCGGTGAGTATCAATACAAAGCTCGAGCAGATCGAGTACGCTAGTGAGTCGCTCACACGTGGCATCGGAATCCGCGCTATCGTCGCTGGTGCTGTCGGATTTTCGAGTACAAACGATGAAAAGACAATCGAGCATGCATCCGAACTCGCGGTGACCTCGGCACGTGCATCCCAGCCAGACCAGGACTGGAGCAGCCTACCGACCCGCAGCACATACCCTGCGGTTCACGGTGTATTCGATTCCGCTATTGCCGGAATCGAACTCTCTCGGTGCGTCGAGCTTGCTGTCGAGATGATCCGTGGCGTTACGTCCACAGGCGCAACCCCGACATCGGGCGGGCTCGCAGTCTCGACTGGCACAAGTCACATCAGGAATACGAACGGTATCGAGCATACCGAGGAGGGGACATCGATCTCCGCATTCATCGAGTGCATCGTGAAGGGCGGGGCAGGCATAGCCACTGCTTATGACTTTGATGTCTCAAGGAGCCTTGATATCGATGCATTCGAGGTCGGGAGGCGTGCAGGTGAGCTTGCGAAGCAGTCATTGCACGGCGGGAGCATAGAGCCCAAAAAGATGACGGTTCTCTTTGGTCCGCTCGCAATCGCCGACATCCTCGAATACACGTTTATACCCTCACTTAGCGCGGATAACGTGCAGAAAGGGCGGTCGATGCTCTCAGAGGTCGGGGCAGTGGTAGGGGCAGGTGAACTGAATATTACCGATGATGGCTTGCGCAGGTGCGGAATCGGAACTGCGCAGTCTGACGACGAGGGGACGCCATCGCAAAAGACAACGATTCTCAAAGACGGGATTCTGGAGGGGCACCTGTATGATGCGTACACGGCAGGAAAGGCAGACGCCGACGCTGTGAGCACTGGAAATGCGGTGCGTTCCGGATATGGTGCAACACCGACAATCGGCGTGCGCAATCTTGTGCTTGAGTATCCTGCAAGCGATGTTGTCGCTGAGACCACAAGTGGTGTTTTGATTCACTCGGTGATCGGCGCACACACTGCAAACCAGTATTCAGGGGACTTCTCAATAGAAGCCCGCAATTCTTTTCTGGTAGAGAATGGGGCGGTTACAAAGCCTATAAAATCGATCATGATCGCTGGAAATATCTTTGATCTGCTCAAAAAGATTGATGGTGCAGGAACAGACGTCCGTGCTGTCGGAGAGATCATTGTGCCGACGTTACGTATCTCTGATGTACAAGTCATCGGGTGAAACGCGAAACTTCGGACGGACAGGGCGGGGACGATTCCGGTGAAGAAACGGACATCATTACTGATACGGTCGATACTTCTGAATCTGCTCTTGGTCGTTGCATCATGAGCAACCGTCCTTCATTACTATCCCCTACTTCCCGAAGAAGTTCCAACGCATTATGGTCTTCAAGGACCGCCTGATTCGTGGGGGGACAAGAGTGCAATCTTCTCCGTACCCGCTGTCCAGACATCCAAACACTGCTGAAACACTTTCTTCCAAGACGAGATGTAACTGTTGAGGAAGTGCTGCGCCAGATGGAGGTCAGACACAGAAAACGACGATCATCCATCGATTCTGCAAGGAGAAAACAGAAGAAGAAACGAAATGGTCATGATGATCTTCGAAGCTAAATAATAGCGAGAGGCGCACTTTTTAGCTTTTGTGATATCGTGTTCTGGCAAGGGGTAGCTGATGCTCTCAGATCTTTTTGGATTATCGTACCTCTTGTGTGAAGATATTGCATAAAGTCACATGCTTAGTATTACTTGTATTGTAATAAACGCGAGTAGCGGTGTAGATAGTATTCTTTGCAGATTATATTTCACTCATTTTGAGATTGATGTTCAGGCTTGGATGTCTGGTGTCGGCTAATCTGACAAAGTGGAAATAGCCCACACCGATTAAGTTGTGGAGCAACATGTAACCGACAGAGCCTTCCGTGTTGCTCGCCCCGATCACTGCGATGCTCCTTGGTTTGAATATCTTATCTAAACCTTTGACACTCATCCGCATAACTCCTGTCTTCAGTACTGATTGTTATAGCAGGACTATTTAAGATATTCTGAGTAGACGTAATCAACAGACCAAGCCCGGAGCCCATATTTTGCCATGGCGTCAAGATTGGCTTGCGGAATCGTGGATGATCAAGCATAATCAAACCTGTTTTAAGACTTGAAAACCCAAATCTATGGTTCTAAACGGTAGTATATTGCAAGAGTGAAAACTTTTTTATGTGGTGTGTATACACTACACAATGGAATGGGAAATGAGGGCGTCTGTTTGCGAATACTTAAAATAATCCAAGCCTAACGTGACGCCATGGCTATTTTGCCATCCGGTGGGATATCTGACCGATATCCGGTCGGTGCAGATGGGACAACTTATAACTCGATCCGCCCGGCTGCCGCCTGCAGGATCATGAGAGCGTCGAGGGGGGTGGCGCGGTTGTCGCCGCTCACGTCAGCGGTGGCGAGTGTTGCGGGATCGCAAGAGGCGGAACCGCCGGCTGCGAATGCAAGCACAATCACAGCGTCTGCGCGGGTGATCTGGTCGTCGCCGTTGAGGTCGCCTCTCTGCGATGCGGCGGTCCATGGATGCATGAGCGGGTAATTGTCCACGCTGCCACCGCCGCCCGGGATCGGGTGGTGGGTGTCGCCGATGCCGTCGCCGTCAGGGTCGGTGCCGGCGGAGTAGTAGTTGCCAGCGGAGCCTGCGTCCCATGCAGCCAGTCCAGCCCTGGGGTGATGAAAACTCTCCATATTCGGGTGAGTTCCACATCCCAAAACCTTGCCATTTTTGTTCCTTTTTGTCACCCCGTCCTCAATGGACAATAGATAAGTGGCGCGCTGAATACGGCGCGTT
>JAYEFS010000176.1:0-3605 GCA_034658695.1 Methanobacteriota archaeon
ACAGGCTTTCAGAAGCCGAATATGCGGTTTTTCGCGCGCAGATATCCATTGCCGGCTGGACCGGATTTTTTGATAAACCGCTAATGTTGATTCAAGGTTACATAATATGCCTCGTCTTCTCTGAATATGCGTGAACCAAACGTCTTCGCAAAAAATTTGGGGACTTATGGATACATAATTGACAGAGAAGACGAGGCTGAAGAGTTTATTGCCTGGCATGAAGGATACCGCAATACATTCAAAACTCGAACAGAAGGACTAACAGATGATGAGAAGCCAAGAGTGTATCTTGCACGAGCAAACAAGATTTACCGTGCCGTTGCTTCAGGTAGTAGAATAGGTCAGGCGCTCGTCCTGGCAGGCGGATACAATATTGTTGATCAGATAGTAGGTCCGGATCACCCGAAATACGGTACAATTACGATAGATTTAGATCCCGAATGGGTGGTGGAGCAGAATCCTGATTACATCTTCGTGTACGAGTATCATCCCGGCATTTTCAATGGTTACGAAACGGATGATCCATCTGGAGTGGTAGCAGCGATAGAAGAAATCATGAACCGTCCGGAGTTGGCTAATATCAACGCAGTGAAGAACGAACGCGTTTACTTCATGTCTGCTTATTTGCTTGGTGGAGGGGGAAACACCATCATGGGCACCGCATACATGGGAAAGATGCTCCAGCCAGAGCTTTTCACAGACATAAACCCACAAGAAATCCATCAGGAATTTGTGGATAAATTCTGTCACATAGACTTCGATTTGGAAGAGCACGGCGTATTCGTATATCCAAACCTGGAGGAGAGTTGATGAGAATAAATAAAAAGGAGATGATAAATATGAAAACAAGTATATTGGTTGGAATAACCTTATGTTTGCTGCTGCTTGCACTGCCAGCCGCAGCATCAGACTACACACTCGGAATCTTCGGGAACGCGAACGAAGATGACACGATAAACATGCAGGATGTGACCTATACCGAGCTGATCATCCTCGAATACCGCGACCGGACAGAACTCGCAGACGGCAAGTACGACGGCAAGATCAATATGCAGGATGTGACACAGATCGAGCTTGTCATTCTGGGAAGAGAGTTGGAGCTCACGGTTCTTGATCTTGCTGATAGGGCGGTGACGATCAACAAACCTGTTGAGAGGGTGGTGCTAACGTTTGGTTGCTATCCTGAATTCGTTGCTATTGAAGGTGGCAACAATCCCTTCGAAAAGATAGTGGGTTGGGATAATAGCTGGTATAAGTGGCGAAGATGGATATATGAGAAATACAGAAGCGAATTTCCGGAAATAGAGGATATAACATACGTGGGCTCTGTTGGGAAGGATTTCAGTGTGGAAAAGGTGATATCGCTCAAGCCGGATCTCGTTACAATGTATCCTGGTAGCATCAAAAATGCTGAAACTGCTGTAGAACAGTTGGATCAAGCAGGTATTCCCACGATCTGCGTGGACTACCATACCGAAACCATCGAAACGCATGCCAGGAGCACGCTGATGCTGGGCTACATGTTGGGTAAAGAGGAGAGGGCGCAGGAGATCGTGGATTTCTACATAGAACACGTTACCGAGGTCTATTCTCGTGTAGATAACGTAGACAAACCAAAGCCAAAGGTCTACGTGGAATGCGGAATGGAAGGTCCATCCGAATATAGTAATACTTATGGCGACCTCATGTGGGGTGCGCTGATTGAGACCTGTGGAGGAACAAACATTGCAAAAGACGTGGTAGAGGGCTGGGGACCGATAAATCCCGAATATCTCCTTGACGCCAATCCTGACGTAATAATCATAACTGGCTCATACTGGGCGGATAATCCCGGGTCGATGAAACTTGGATATTACGCCGACTACGAAGAGTCAAGAGAACTCCTCAAGGCTTTCACAGAACGTCCGGGCTGGGATACACTCGATGCTGTGAAAAACAACAGGGTTTACAGTATTCACCATGGAATCTCAAGGCACATCTACGACTTTGCACCGATACAATACATGGCTAAATGCTTCTATCCCGAGGAATTCGAGGATTTAGATCCCGAAGAGAACTTTAAAGAATTCCACGAAAGGTTCCTGCCAGTGGACTGCAGTGGTGTCTGGATGATGTCGCTTGAAGAAGAGACAGAATAAAACCATAAGGAGGTAGTATATAATAGGAATAAATAGAATATTAGTCATAATGACCATAAGCTTGCTGCTTTGCTGTGCGCTGCCAGCCGCAGCATCCGACTTCACGCTCGGAATCTTCGGAAACGCGAACGAAGACGACACCATAAACATGCAGGATGTGACGTACACCGAGCTGATCATCCTCGAATACCACGACCGAACAGAACTCTCAGACGGTAAGTACGACGGCAAGATCAACATGCAGGACGTGACCCAGATCGAGCTTGTCATTCTCGGAAAAGAGAAGGAGATGACGTTTCTTGATATCCTCGGGGAAGTCGAGACTGTCAACAAGCCGATTGAACGGCTGGCGAACCTGGGCAACCGTGGTATCGTGGTCACGCGGTCTCTCAACGCGATGGATATACTGCTGCCAGTCGGTCCTGGTATGGCAAAGGGATGCGAAAAATTCTTCCCGGTGATAAGCACGTGGCAAATCGCCGGAAGTGACCCTGCTGACTGTGACTTTGAATACGTACTCAGCTTAAACCCTGACGTTGTTCAAACGAATATCGAGGGGTTACAGTTCCTGGTTGGAGGGAAAGGAGAACGGCAGAAGAGGATGTTTGAGGAGAAACTCCCGGGTATCCCACTCATCTGTCTGAACATGCGTGAACAGGATGCCATACCACAGAGCGTACTAACGTATGGGTACATCATCGACAGGAGGGATGAGGCTTGCGAGTTCGTTGACTGGTTCGAAGGATCTCTCAACTTATTCAAATCTCGAACAGAGGGACTGACCGATGATGAAAAGCCACGATTTCTCATGTCATGCCAGGGTGCGGAGCCCTACAAGATATACTGCTCGGGCAGTAGATATGCCAAGGTGTTGAATATCGCTGGCGGGAGGAATATCGCCGATGAGGTATGCGAGATCGGTGACCCACACTATGGTCACACGATCGACGTCGATCCCGAATGGGTGATCGAGCAGAATCCTGACTACATAATCTTTGGAGCTCGACCGGAATACATTGGTTATGAGACCGATGATCCCTCAAATGCAGAAGCGTATTTGCAGGAACTCCTGGCCAAACACCCCGAACTGGCTCGTGTGAATGCGGTGGAGGACGGGCATGTGTATATGCTGCCCTATTTCCTGCTTGGTGGAGCAGGAAACACCGTTGTGGGTTCCGCGTATGCGGCAAAGATGTTCCATCCAGATCTCTTCGAAGATTTTGATCTACAGGCACTGCATCAGGATTATGTGGACCGATTCTGTTACATAGACTTCGCTGTGAGAGAGCATGGCATATTCGTGTATCCGCCGCTTGCGGAGAGTTGATGGAAATAATAGCATAAGGCGGTGACATGCAATGAAAACGAATAGAATATTGGTTTGAATAGCCATGACAATGCTCTTGCTCGCACTGCCAGCCGCAGCATCCGAAGACGACACGCTCGAAATCTTCGGAAATGCAAACG
>JAYEFS010000177.1:0-3603 GCA_034658695.1 Methanobacteriota archaeon
GATCTTACCATCTCCGATGCTATCGGTTGCAGCCGTAGTCCGGATCAACTCTACCACCTGATCCACATCCCGCTCTGCGACCACGATCTCAATTCTGGTCTTCGGGAGCAGATCCACGCAGTACTCGCGTCCGCGCCATTGCTGGACGAGCCCTTTCTGCTGTCCGCGTCCTCTGACCTCAATCACGGTCATGCTCACGAATCCGGCATCAGCCAGAGTGGATTTCACCTCTTCGAGCTTCATTGGGCGTATTATCGCCTCTATCTTCCTCATTTCGCTCATTTCAGCCATTTTGTTCACCTCTCGCCTCATTCGGTTATGTACTCGGGATATGCCCGTATTCCGTGTTCTGTGATGTCCAGACCTTCAAGCTCCTCTCTCTCAGAGACCCGTAGCCCTATGACAATGTCGATCAACTTGAATACGATCAAGCCTACCACGAATGCCCAGATGATGGCTGCGAGTGCGCCTACGACCTGGACCATAAACTGGTTCACGCCGCCGTACAATAAACCTGGTGCACCCGCCGTGTACGCAGCATCTGCGAGGATTCCATTGCCCTGCCCGATCGCGAAGATTCCGACTGCAAGAAGTCCCCATGTGCCGCAGTAACCGTGCACTGCGATCGCACCGACCGGGTCATCGACCTTGAGGACTACCTCGTTAAACATCACACCCGCGTAGACGATCACACCTGCAACGAGTCCGATCAAGATCGCTGCCCAGTTCGCAACCGAGCCGCATGGCGCTGTGATTGCAACAAGCCCTGCGAGAACGCCGTTTGCGGTAAGCGAGGGGTCGAGTTTTCCGGTCTTCACCCATGTGAGGATCATTGCACTTACAGCGCCAGCCGCTGCTGCAAGGAACGTGTTTGCAACAGCAAGGTTCATGTAGACGTCGCTGCCGTCAAGGGTTGAGCCACCGTTGAAACCGAGCCATCCAAGCCATAGTAGTAGTACTCCGAGGAAACCAAACGTGATGTTGTGACCCGGAATCGCCTGGGGCTTTCCGTTCTTGAACTTGCCAATCCGTGGACCAAGGATGATCACACCGGCAAGCGCCGCATATCCTCCGATCGAGTGAACAACGCCGCTTCCTGCAAAGTCATGGAAACTTGCGCCGCAGATCTGAACAATCGGGCTTCCGTCTCCTGTCAGGAGTGCAAAGTCAGCGCCGGACCAGACCCAGTGTCCGTAGACTGGATAGATGATCGCAACAAGCAGCCCGGTGAACACCAGATATGCTTTGAAGTTGGTCCGCTCTGCCATCGCACCTGAGACAATGGTTGCGCCGGTCGCTGCAAAGACCATCTGGAAGAACCATGCGTTCCAGACACTGTTGTCAGCGCCGCTTAAGCAGAACTGGCTGAATCCAAAGATTCCTCCGACACTCTCGCCGTACATGATCGCCCAGCCAACGAGCCAGTAGATCAGAACGCCGATGCAGACCGTCATCAGGTTCTTCATCAGGATATTCGCCGTGTTCTTTGCCCGGGTGAACCCGGCTTCAACGAGCGAGAAACCAGCATGCATCAGAAAAACCAGCCCGCCACAGAGAAGGAGCCAGACAAATGTCAGGGCTGTTCCGAGGCTATCAACTGATTCCGTCAATGATTCGATACTCTCTTCTTGTGCCGCTATCGGGGACGCGAGCGACAGTAGTGCCAGTATCAGTATCACAAGGATACTGGCAAGTAAGTATGTTTTATTCGTTTCCATAGATTTATCTCTCCTGTGTTCGCCGCCTCGTGTTTTAGGAAGGCGGCAAGTTACTGTTGATGTTATAGTATATAAAGTTTATGGTATGATTTTGGAGACTTTTTAGTATCTCCTGAAATGGGTTCGGGAAACCACAGAGCGCGCAGAGAACACGAAGAAAAAAGCAACGCTCTGTGCCCTCCGAGTCCTCTGTGGTTAATCTTCTTTGCCATAACCTCATCCATCATACCCGGAAGAAATCAAAAAGCCACAGATTTTTGCTGCCGCCCGCCCACACCCAATCAGCTAAAACCCGGATTCTACAGGTATAATCTAAGCTGATGAAAAGACGTTCATCCAGCCCCACTAAATTGATCCCATTTTTGTTCCTTTTTGTCACTCCGTCCGCAATAGACAACGGATAAGTGGCATGCTGAATACGGCGTGTTTCACAAATATCGATGAGTGATCACATACTGCAAGATCTTTGCATCAAGCACTGAACGAAACAAAAATGAGATCAGTTCAGTGTAGTGGTTTCATTAGTCCGATTATGAACCCCAAATATCAGTTCAATTCTTCCACGGTGCAAGAAAAACCAGTGGCAATCAGTTCAATCTACATAGAGCGATCCTTTCGTCGCAGTACCAAAATGGAACAAAAATGGCTGATTCTGATGGATTCTGTGGTTTTCAAAAGATGTCAGAAGAGACTTATTCATCCTTCGCGCCTTCGCGTCTTGGCGTCTTGGCGTTTCTCTGATTTAACGCAAAGGCGCAGAGACGCAGAGCGGTGCCCGCGGCCCCACACATGTGAAGGTACCGATAGCGACCACAGAAAACGACAGAACCAGTAAAATTGTCCTGTTTGTCAAATCCACCTTCTGTCACGAGTAGATGAAGATGAGGGTTGAAGCCCATTTTCTTAGAAAATGGGTGCAGCACAACAATGACACCCGCCGTTAATCCCCCGCCTCTGTGCCTGTATGAGATCGTATCGCTAATTGCTACAATCGCAGCATCCATCAAGACATTCAGGAGGAAACGGTTGTTTTTCACGACTGGCAACAGACGTCAGGGATTGTGAGTACTACGTGTCGATGAGGTACGCCCCATAACGCGTTTTGGAGAGATCTTGCCCATTTATCTGTGTGGTTTTTGTCACAACTCGAGCAGATACGACTGTTACATCCGAAATGGACTATTAATTTGGTTCCGCAATGTTCGCACAGGTATGTGAAGAAGCCACGACTCTCGTCCTTGCAGGAGAGCATTTTGTTGACTTCGTTGATCTCAACATCTCTGAGGTTGTCCTTTTCCACTATACGAAACGCGCCCCAGTTGTGGTTGTCCTCAAAAATGTGTCGGACGGTGAGAGGGGTATCTGTAAGGATGCAGAGGAGAAATACGATGAAGTATATTTCGGGGGGGTGTCGAGGTACACCGGGTGTATGTATGGTTGATCTTGGTAAAAAGGAGTGTGTAGGGGGGTCTGAGTTTATAGTGTATATACCATAAAAAAATAATAAAAAGTCTCGAGTTTGAGAAGCAGCCAAAGGAGGAAAACCATTTAAACAAATCAATCCAGAAGAATCTTGTGAAAATTGTGGTGAGAAAATGAAAACGAAGGACGTACGCTGGAAACAGCGATTTCAGAATTTTGAGAAAGCTTATGTGCGTTTGAAAGAAGCAATGGAGATGGAAGAATTGACCGAACTTGAAAGAAATGGTTTGATTCAGCGTTTTGAGTTCACACTCGATCTTTCGTGGAAGGTAATGAAAGATTTTTTGGAAGAAAAAGGATTTGGTTTTAAACCTTCGCCCAAAGATACGTTGCGGCTGGCACAACAGAGCGAATATATAGCTTATGCGCAAGAGCTGATTGATGGATTGGATATAAGAAATGA
>JAYEFS010000178.1:0-14307 GCA_034658695.1 Methanobacteriota archaeon
GGTATTCCTTCAGCTTCCTGCATTTCGGGCAGGTCTCGGTTGTGTACACGATGATTTCGGTCATAAAAACTCCCTTACCATGTAAATGAACGTGCTGGTCTCCAAACTCGGAGTATAACTGTATATGTTCCCGACCATGAATTAACCATGCGGTTGGTTCAACCCAATTAATTATACATTGGCAACGCCATCAATATTATACCATATCTGGATGGTCAGGTGATCCAAATGTCCGGTACTACGACACACATATATGGAATGCATGAAGCTCATGGGCGACACGAAACCGGATGGGTAACCATTTCTACGGATGAATTCGAGTCAATGGTGCGGACGATAGAGGTGTTATCTGATACAGACCTCATGGCGCAGATCGGAGAAGGCAAAAAAGATGATGTCAGGGTTATGGATTTCGAGGAACTTGCGCAGGAACTCGGAATCTAAATCTCGTTTTTGTGTTTGATAGCTTCGATTGTGACTGTTTTTTCATTAGGGTCTATTGTGTATATAATTCTAAATTTGTTCTCAAAATATAATTCTTAATATCTATTGAGGGCACCCCTTAACGGTTTGCCGTGTATTCAGGGGTTTTCTTTCAGTTTTCTGATTTTAGCAGCAAAACGTTTCTGAATATTTTTATTAGACTTCCGCAATCTTTTCTGGTTCTGCCGTTTTCTGTGGTCGCTATCGGTAGCCTCCACGTGTGTGGGGGCCGCGGGCACCTCTCTGCGCCTTTGCGCCTTTGCGTTAAATCAAAGAAACGCCAAGACGCCAAGACGCCAAGGATGAATAAGTCTCTTCTAACATCTCTTGAAAACCACAGAATCCATCAGAATCAGAATCTTTTTTCTGCTGGTTCTTTGATTGGTATTGTGGATGAATCCATGCCGTCCACCTAACCGTGCATAACATTTCGATGTGAGCTGAACATACATTCCGGATACTCGGTCTGCGCGCAAGCCATGTTGAGCAACCAGGGTGTTGACACATCTACCCCCGGGTCTCTGCAGTTTGGGCAGGTCTCGGTTGTGTACCCGACGATTTCAGTCATAAAAACGCCCATTATCTGCGTAAACGGTACTTACTTGATACTGCGGGGATATCCGCGTATAAAACCGCGAGATTACGCAAGATTAACACAGAACGCTTGTGGAGATGGCTGCGCCGCTGCTTCGCAGACTGTGTAATCTTGTGGTTCCTACTACAAGTTATTGAGCATATACCGCAAACGGACGTGAGGGGATTCGAACCCCTGACTTGCAGCTTAGGAGGCTGCCGCCATATCCTGGCTAGGCCACACGCCCAGAGTAAGGTGGGTGAGGTATGTGACATACGTCGCAATCATAGATTAAGTGATTCACCCCAATCCCTCCTGCGCCACACCACACCCAATCCTGGCTCACTCAGCGCCACTTATAAGTGGATGAAAGAATGCTGTGGCAAAGCGGCATCGGCTCTGAAAAATTCTGCAAAAGGACTCGAATTTCAGAAGATTACCGGGGTAAAATCCAGGCTCATTCCACACGATATTCTGGAAATCATTCGTTCTAATTCCCTCTAAGGTTTTGTGATTCGCTGACATCAGACAGTATAATTTTGTATCAGGATATCGACCTGCGAAAGATATTTATACGTCTGGAGACGATACAACATGTTCAACTTGGGAGCAGGTGAATAATGTGACAAAATCGCAGAATAAGAATGGGAGGACACACGCTGCAAGCGTTGTGATAACGCTTGGTGTCATACTGATGCTGGTCTTTTCCGGACCATCGAGCGCAGTTATGGTGGAACTGACGATGGATGGTATGGACGGAATAGAGGTCGGACAAGAAGGTTTCTTCTACTTCAACGTGACGATTGGAGGTAACGAGAGAATCCCGATTGCTGACTTCTCAATAGAAGGACTTCCAAGCATCGAAGGATCACCGGATGGGGAACTGACATTCGCTTTGAGTGATGTTGGTACCACAGTCGGGGGAGCTACAACCATTGGCAACTACCAGATCGAGCTGGTTGAGATACAGGGCTGGATAGGTGGGAGCGATGGTGGGACTGCATACGAGTACAACTATGGCTACGCGCCATACGCAGGATATGGTTATGGATATACGTTTGATGGGTACGGTTACGGCTATGGCTATGAGTCAGCGTCGGAAGATCAGTACACCACACTCGCGTACAAGATAACGGTTGACACAACCGGCGCAGATGCGGTGACGTATGATGTGGCAGGGACAGTTAACACTGGCGCATCCGATATGCCGTACTTCGCAGCCTCGGCAACGTCATTTGTAATAAAGGAACCAATCGTCGTTACGACGGTGTCCGTAGAGGATGTCGACGTTGAGATGGGGGAGAGTGTCGTCGTACCGATCATGATCACCGATGTAAAGGATCTGAGCGGCTGCGCGATCGACTTTGAGTACGACCCATCAGTCGTTCATGTGACAGAGGTCACTTCAGGAGATCTGCAGTTGCTCGCATCCAACGTCGACAACGGCACTGGCTGGATGTATGCGAATGCAGCCGATCCGGCAGGGCTGAATGGAGATGTGGTATTTGCGTACGTAGAGCTCACTGCCGTGGGCGGCATGGGCGATGAGAGTTTGCTGGATATCACAGTCGATCAATTGCTGGATACTGGCTACACTCCAATCGAACACGCAGTGACCGACGGGTTGTTCACCATCATAACCGAGACGGTACCGCCAGTAGTCACGGATGTAGCTACAAGCCGTGACGTGATACTCAACGACAATGGCAGAGTCAGAGCACCCGGAACGGATGTCACCACAATAACTGCAACGGTGACAGACGCTGACAGCGGAGTTGCAGGAGTTACAATCGATCTCTCATCGATTGGCGGATCAGAGGTTCAGTCGATGGAGCGCATCGGTGCAAGTGATGTCTGGACTGTGGACACGACTGCAACCGACGGCGTCAACGAGACGAACCTGTTGGTAATCACTGCCACAGACAACGCGAACAACTATAATTTGGCAAGCGTCGAATTGACTGTTCTCAGGAGAGGCGATGTATGCCGAGACAACGTCGTTGACAGCAAGGACGTGCTGTACATAGCCAGATATCTGGCATCCCTGGAACCGGAAGCCTCGAATCCGCCGACCATACTGGTTGGTGATGTCGTGGGAGTAAGCGGAGTTCCTGAGGGTGATGGTGTTGTGGACCTGATGGACGCACTGTACATAATGAGGTGTGAGGCAGCGCTGGAAGACCAGCCCTAACCTCCCCTCTTTTTTTATTTTTTTGATGACATTCGGATTAACATGACTAAACGGACAATACACATCTTCACCTGTTTGATCATCTTCGCGTTTTTCTCGATATCGCTGGCGTCCGCTACCACAGAGACCACAATCGGAATTGCTGATTTTACTGTTGAACCCGGGGACATGGTCACAGCACCGATCCTGATCACCGATGCATACGATCTGGGTGGTTGCGAGGTCACAATCAGATTCAATTCATCGGTTCTTCATGTGACCGGCGTTATGGTGGGGGATATGGAGCTGCTCGCACACAACATCGATAACGACTTGATGCAAGTGTATGTGAATGCGGTGAGCGCATCCGGGCAGAATGGCGATCTAACACTCGCATACATCAATCTCACTGCGGTGGGAGTATCTGGCGACGTAAGCCCGCTCTATATAGAGGTTGGCAATATCTTTGCTACCGACTACAGCGAGATGCAATACACGCTGCGCAACGGATCGTTCACGGTTCAATCATCATCAGGCGTCGCCACAATTTCAATTGGTGATGTCATCGATAACGAGACCGTACCGATCGTAATTGAGAACGGCGTAAACGTTGGCACGTGCGACATAACGCTCTCGTTCAATGCATCTGTTGTGAACGTTACGAATGTTGCGGGCGGGGATTTTGATAAGACCATTCCGAACTTTGTGTACGTTCGCGAGGGACTGGTGCGGATAGGTGCGTTCCAGACAGATAATCCCGGACTGAACGGGAGAATCACACTCGCCAATGTTACGTTCGCATCAACAGGTCGCCTCACCGGCGCAAAATCTCCGTTGAACCTGAGCGTGACAACGTTCAAGGAAACAACCCTGGTAGGTGCTGATATGCCGTACATTGTCATGAACGGAACTTACACCACTACAACGAACGGTGATGTCAACGACGACGGCAAGGTGGATCTCCACGATGCCACGTGTCTCGCGAAACATGTGCTCGGAATCTCAGGATTTGAGAACATAATCGAGGAAGCTGCGGATGTTGATGGTAGCGGCGTAATCGATGTTGTAGATGCCATATATCTGACAAAGCATGTACTCGGAGTTCCGGGATACGAAGAACTCAGGTGATTGCCGGCATATCGTCGGCGATCTCCCTGCTTTTTTTGGTGATGTCCGGTTCGTGGGTTCGGGAGGGCGTGGCTGTGGTTTTCAATCTTTGCGCCCTTGTATTTTTTCTCGTTTCTATGGTATAAAACAAGATCGCAAAGGCTCTTTGGTAATTCCCGTGGTACGTGTTTAGCTAAACCACTATATCAGACAGATTTCCACAAGATTTCTGTGTTAATCTTGTGAAATCTTGAGACTTTTCATTATTTTCTGGAAAGACCGGATTGTCTCGGGTATGCACAACTATCAAAAATGGAGCGCTATTAAGCTACAATGCCGTTAAACTCGGTAATCTGTGTAATCAGCGTCCATCTGTGGCTGATAATAATTTTAGCCACTGATTTACACAGATTTCACTGATTACGCCTATATAATCGTACTTGCACTTGCCGGGTTAGCGTCATGTTTTCAACCGGCACTGTCTGGAAATCCAGTGATTTTCGTAATGGTTAGTTGGATGTACAACAACGCAAAAGACGTGAAGACTGAGATCGAAAACACCCTTCGCGTCTCTCTCGCCTTTGCGCCCCTGCGTTAAATTGGAAAACAATAACGAGAAAGACGCGATGGCGCGATTGTGCAAAGAACAAAAGTCTCCGTGTGTATTTCACTGGAATTTTCGGTTGTGCCGATTATTCTGTGCTATCACTAGAAAATTGGACAGTGCCAAATAGTATCAAAAACGGTCGGCAGCACGCGATGGCGGCACAGTCTCCCGCCACCACGCGCCCCCGCAAGCAATCACTGTTGCATTAAGTCATGCAGTCAATCAGCCCACACACTCACCCCGACCCCGCATAGACATCGAACTCGGAGCACTGCCCATAGATCCGGTTGAGTTTGGTCTCATGGAGCCGCACGTACCTGGCGTCTCTTTCCGCGAACACAATCTCAACGAATGTGTCACCGTCCGTTATCATGAAATCGGATGTAACAGTCGTCCAGCTCACCTCATCGGTTGAGACCTGAATGTCAACGGTCATGGGCGCATCCCTGTAATAGATCACTGTCTTGACCCTGCTCACAGGTTTCACGTCCCCGAGATCGAACTGTATCCAAGACGGAGAATCGTCGTTGATTATCTTTGAGAACCAGCGGGTCTCGATATCGTCGTCAATTGCGTTAGCCGGATTGAATTTGTTTCTGGTGCCGTACGCTGATTGCGCAGTTGCGGAAACAGGGTTGATCCAGGTTCCCTCGCAGGGATCGACCACTCTGATTATCACGCTATCAGACCCAGCCGTCCCGTTTTCATCGGTAACTGTTAGCGTTGCGGTGTACGTGCCATACTCATCATAGATGTGGGTTGGGTTCTGCGATTCTGAATCCATGTCATCGCCAAAGTCCCACTCGTAGGCAAGCGTTCCATTGCCATACTCTCCAAGACCTGTAAATGCAACCTCAAGCGGTGCAACACCCCTCACAGTATCCGCTTCAGCAGTTACAACCAGAGGAGGGCTCGCGCCCATGTCAACAGTCATGTGTGCAGGAACTGTTGTGGTCCTGCAGTCCGGATCGTTGCTCGTTATGGTAATCGTTGCGTCATAATTACCAATTCGCATGCCAATGGCATCGAATGTCACAGCGATAGATGCCTGGTTACCCGGCGTAACCGTGCCGCTCGTAGGCGATGCCGTGAGCCAGTACTTATTATCATACATGGAGTATGTCAAATCGACAGTCCCCGTGTTCTTAATCTCCAAATTCGTTGAACGAGCTTTGTTAATCCCCACCTTTCCGATATCCAGTGCTGCAGGAGTAACCCCAATATCCGGTGTCTCAACATCAGTATCAGGCGATATTATTCCGGAGATTGCGTATGCGTAGTTATACTGCTCGAGATTGCCATAAGAAACCTTTGCGTAACCATTGTCGCCCCAGCCTTTGCCCCAGCTGTTCTTGACGATCCAGTAACTGCCGTCGTCGTTGTATCCAACCAGAACAACTGCGTGGTTTGCCCAGCCAACTCCGTCTTCGGATTCCCACACCGGCTCATACACGCCTCCAGTGTAGTAGAACCAGTCGTCTGGTACGGAGAGAACAACAGAGAGCGGACCATACTCATCAAGAGCCCACTTGAATGCGTCAGTCGTGGAATCGACATACGTGATATCCGTGATCCTCCATGCATTATCCTTCCAGTCAGTACATGGTGTGCATGAACTGCCTCTGCCGGCATACGGAAAACAACTCTCGATAGGCGCGCCCTCGTCTCGGGCATACTTGAATGCCTCGTCTGGCCACCCGCCGCCGCAGTTTCCTGCGTCACAGCATGAGGATATGAAGTGCTGTTCTGATAGGTCAATGTCCTTTGCCGGATCGCCGAGTTCGATGTTGATCACCGCCTCGATTACGCCGAGTGCGCTGAATGCCCAGCAACTTCCGCATGAGCCCTGGCTTCTGACCGGTGTTACCCAGTCCTGATTGTCCTTGTTACGCCAGTCGAGTGCGCCTGCTGGAGTGTCCCCCACAGGCGGGCATGCTATCTCGGTACCATTAGAAATCAAACCGACCTTTGCGCCGCACAGTCCCCGCATCTCACCTACCGAAAGATCGGATACGGATGTCCTGCCCGCAGTCCAGTTGGCTCCGGATTCTTCTATTGCCGTCTGTATAGCGTCTATAGTCTCGTTCTCAGTCATCGATACGTGTGTATCGTCTGAAGCTACTGCAGCCCCGCAGATCATAAGCGATGCCGCGATCGCTATTGCGAGTATATGTAGTGTTTTGTGGTTGTCCATGATGTAGTCCCCCAGTCCCCAGATGTGCAACTGATGTTGCCACCTGTTACTGTTATGATGATGCGGAATTTTGTGTGTCCCACGCACATAGGTGCTTACCCCATCATCATTATCATCATGAGACGTTATTCTATATAAACTTTGTGGAGATACAATACCCTCGCCATCAACCAATATTAATACTGCCGATTTTCGTTATCCGGCAACCCATCTCTTGAATTAAAATTGGGTCTGGTTTTTGCGGTAGTTAATTTTAATGTTTCGCGAACATATCTGCTACATGTAAAGTGTGTGTTAAGGTTCTGAACGCTAAAAGCTGGGTTATACCAACGAACAGGGTGGCGAAGGTATTGGAGATAGGGTCCCAATTGAAGTGGTGTTGGATGTTTACAAGCGTCCGTTTGATCCACGATATCCTGTCGTGTGCATGGACGAATCACCTAAGCAGCTGATTGCAGAGACCAGAACTCCTATTTCTGCAACGCCGGGGCATCCGAACATACAGGATTATGAATACCGACGTTGCGGTATGTGCAATATTTTTCTCGCCGGTGAGCCATTAGCAGGAACGCGCATGGCGCAGATCGCCGAAAGAAAAACCAAGCGGGACTGGACTCGTTTTATAGAAGAAATCGCAGATCAATACGAAAGAGCGAACAAACATAACGCTGGTGATGGACAATCTGAACACACACGTCCCAGGATCGCTCTATGAAACGTTTCAGCCGGATAAGGCAAAGGCGATATTGGGTAGATTCGAGTTTGTATACACCCCGAAGCATGGGGGCTGGTTGAATATGGCCGAGATTGAGTTGAACGTGCTCACAGGACAGTGTTTAAACAGAAGAATCGATGACATCGAGGTTGTCAGGAAAGAGGTACTGGCATGGCGGGAATTCAGAAACAACAGATATGCAAAAGTCAATTGGCAATTCACTGCAGAGGGTGCCCGGATAAAGTTATCTCGCCTTTATCCGACACTTGAAAGTTGACGTGATAATAGTATCCCGCCCCCCCCCGCCTCACAACAGTCCGTTACTGGGCTGGGTGCGGGGTTCGATTCAGAGGTGGTGGATAGCCTTTCCACAGGCTGGATTTTCACCAGCTGGCGAGTATGAATTTATCTCGCCACTCTCGTGGTTGTATATGTGAATATTCTGACTCTCGGTGAATTGAAATGGAATGCCCTTTTTTGCGGTGTTTGGTTGAGTCTTAATCGAACACATAGCTACCCGCTTTCAATAATGTGTTCTATTGGGTCAAGCTGCAGATAATAGGGCTACGTGGGTTCGCTGGCAGATGCGCCCGGGCAGGGGGGTGACTCCCTGCCCCTGCCCTCAAACGCACAGCAGCCAGCGCAGCCAGCGCCGATCACCAGGGATATCTGCTCACACATCAGTCACTGAAGGGGAATGAGGGTGGTGGGGATCTCTATGCTGCGGTGGGTGCTGTGGACCGTGGTCAAGTATCCAGTTGCATATCGGCGTCCACACGGCTGTTTCCGCTCCATTGCCGTATAACAGATCAATGTGCCCATATCCAGGCACGATCAGTGTAGTCACATCCTTGCTTTTAAATAGTGTTGTGGTATAGATACCCTGGCTACCATATCCGGTTTCTCCGCCGACATACAGAACCGGAACACGTATCCTGCGCAGATTGTCATCGTATGAGGTATCAATTCCACCCATTACCGCTTCTTCATCCATCATGTATCTGATACTCTGGACCGGGTCGAGATTGTATGAGAGGTCGATCATGTAGCTGTGGTTTGTGAAGACCAGACCGGTTGGACTGTGGGTTGCATCAAATGTTCCGGTGCAGTAGTGGAAGTATGTTATTTGCGGGGGATATGGCTGAAAGAGATATGTTGCAGATAATAGCATTTCACCCATTTCGCGGTTTGTATACCCTGCAAACCCGGGAATCAGAGACCCCCCTGTCGGAGCATTTTCCGCTAAATAGGCAATCGTTTTCATAGAGGTTGCAGTATCATCATAATACTTTCCGCTATCATATACCGACTTTAACGCACCATATCTGATGGATGCAGCCTCCGATGCAGACATGCTCGCGCATGTGCCGGGATCCGAATAATTCGTACAATAAATCACACTCGTAGTTGGATCGAACTTATACCCGATGTCCACTGTTATGATGCCGGCTATGTTCCTTCGTACTCCTCTCAGACCTGCCTCATAATTGGCGCAGGCATACGCGAGCCTCCCACCCCTACTAGCTCCAAGTAGGATCAGTGGAGGGAATTCCTGGCGTGTCTGCAATCGCATCTCCCTTGCAAACTCCATTGCCTTGTTCACGTCGTTTATCTGAGTTTCCATACCCCAGTCTTCCATGAATGAGCAGTTATCATTACTGCAATCGCATTGTGGCACAGAGCTCCGCCTCAGATCAATTCCCCATACATCAATATCGTTCTCTGCCAGATACACAGCAAGGCTGTGATTGATTATAATTCCGGGTACATCAGTCTGCGTGCTCAATAAGTACGTAGCCCTGAAATTCTGGTGGTTTCCAGGGAGCATCATCACCCCGGCTTTTGTTAGCACCGGTCTGTATGCACTCTCTTCTTTTACCACCCGATGCAAGCATATCCGGTCAAATTCTTCATCTCCTACTTCGAGCGTAACTGTGTACTCGTAGATATCGTCGACTATCGGTCTCCTCTCAAGCGGGGTTGTATACTTGACTCCCATCTCTTCTGCCAGTGTATCAATCGCTTGGATCAGTTCGGTTTCTACAACCGGGTTTTCGGATACTTTTGCTGATATGCTTACCGGTAAAGTAGCCACGAGCAAAAGTACAAAAGCATATAATAATATTCTTTTTATATAAATCACCTTCAAGTTGGTATACAATGGTATAATGGTCACACGTTGCAACCATGTAGGGCAGTGTATGACAAGTTCGCAATAGTTAAAAATCTTCTGGCATTCCTGCTGTGCTGACCGGTCTCAGTCAACTGCCCTCATCGATATCAATTTTTGTAAATCCAGATAAAAAACGGGATGCACACATGTACAGCATTTTCACAGAATTCCTGATTCTGATAAATTCTGTGGTTTTCAAAAGATGCCGAAGGGGGGTGTTTTCAACCTTTGCGCCCTTGCGCCCTCGCGTCACGTGGTTTTTTTGCCTCAGCTAAACACACGCCACGCGAGAATATCAGAGAGCCAAAAATGACTCTGCCCATACCGGAATTCACCAATTCACTATGCACTGGAACATGTATCGTTCCGTTGTACATAAACGTTTGACCCCTTCCTGTGGTCTGCAACAGTTAAAGTCAGAGAGAGAAAAGATTGTATCAAATCCATGATTACCAAAACCGACCCGATAAAACAGAGAATCATGATCATGAGCGGCAAGGGTGGCGTCGGCAAGACTACAGTTGCAGTCAATCTCGCGCTTGCACTCGTTGGGTTCGGGAAGAATGTGGGGCTGCTCGACGCCGACATCACCGGACCGAACATACCGAAGATGCTGAATATTGAGGATGAGCTCCCGTCCGCAGACGAGGAACTCTTGATACCCGTGCGCCTACCTCTGGGCTGCGATCACGGGCTCAGTGTCATGTCGATGGCTTTTATGGTCGAAAAGGACGCTGCTGTGCCATGGCACGGTTCGCTCAGAACGGAGTGGTTGCGGCGGTTTATCGTTGAGATGCGGTGGGAGACCTGGGGACCGCTCGATTACCTGCTCGTGGATCTGCCCCCCGGAACCGGCGATGAGACCCTGAGCATTGTGGAGTTCATGGATGTTGATGGTGCGATCATCGTCACAACGCCGCAGGATGTTGCGCTTCTCGATTCCAGGAAGGCTGTTACCATGGCGAAAGGCATGGGGATCCCGATAATCGGGGTGATCGAGAATATGAGTGGCTTTGTCTGCCCGCACTGCGGCTATGCGATCGATCTCTTTGGGAAGGGCGGCGGAAAACGCATCTGTGAGGAGATGGATGTCCCGTTTCTCGGAAGCGTGCCCCTCGATTCGCGGGTTGCGAGTTCCGGCGACAGCGGTATTCCCTTTGTGCTGGGGATCAAATCCACTGTTGCCGATTCATTCGAGGCGATCGTGGAGAAGATTATGGAGTGGGGCGCCCAGAACATCCCGGAATAAGCCACATCGGGCACTGTCTGACAATTAAGTGATTTATCACCGCGGAGGACGCAGAGTTTTAAGACCGTTTTCAGCCCTCTGCGTGACTCCGCACACTCTGCGGTAGAATCTACGGGCATGGCGAGCTCACTGGAAACATCGACAGTGCCGCCACAGCGATTGGAACACAGAGCATCACCGGCTAACGACCTCGACACCCTCCATGATCCAGTTATCGTTCCTCCTCCGCAGAATCTCCTCGGGAACTGCACTGAGTGCGAAAACTCCATCCTCCTCAGTCATCCCGAAGACGCTCGCAAGCGCGATCATCTCCCTGGGCGCCCGCAAGTCGTAGACCGACTGCGCATTGCTCGTAAGTATCATCGGCGCGTCATACTTGCGTGCGAGCTTGAGATTGTGCCGGAAGATCGCAAGCACCCTGACCCGCTCTCTTCCACGCAATTTGATGATTGAATCGAGATTAAACTCGATTGCCACCCTGTTCTCGGCGGCAAACCGCATGAGCACCTGATTCAGCCGCTCGCCCGGATGTGCGAGGATATCAACGAGCGGGCTTTCGAGTGCGGCACGGTTGATCTTCTCGTTTCCGCCATGAACAGACAGCACACATACATTTGCACGGTGCTTCTGGACAATCTGCCGCAGGTGGTGCGGGTTCTTTGCGATGATCTCGATTCCTGAATAGATTCTGACTCTTGCGTGATCTGCAATCCGCGGTGTGTGTGGTGTGTGTGGTGTTTGCGATGGATGCGACTGGCGCGGAGTGTGGTTTGTAATTGCAATTCCCGCGTAGCCGTATCCGGATGCGATCTCTGCCAGCTCTTCCGCGGAGTTTTTGCATTCGGGCGCGGCGTGGAGGTTGAAGTCGTAGAATTTTCTGGTGCGCATAGTCATGGACGATGTGTGGTCTTTGTTTGGTGGATATTTATATTGTCTCCGGTGGCTTCTGGTCGATGGCTTCCGGCGACACCAGGGCAGTGCAACAACCGCCACCATGTCCGGGCGTATTCCATAATTTGATTGTGTTGTGTGAAGCGCACGAGTTTATAATTAAATACACATTGCACAGCATGATGTTCTAATTGATATAAATATGTCAGAAATATGGCACATAAGCTGTTGAACCGTAAGATTTATATACTATCACAGCATAGTAGTATATGTGCGAGCGGGTTTCAAAACCTCTTTTTAACTACTACACTAAACCCCACACCCCCCAACTCCCCACGCCCGCTCGCATATACCTCCCAAATTCGTAGATTGAAAATCCACACCCTTCAGCATCTTTTGAAAACCACAGAATCCATCAGAATCAGGAACGTGTCATACCTGCGTGACACCTTTTGGGCGGTAATTTACGTTTCACCGAAAATCGAGTGACATACGCCGGATCCGGGGAAATCTTCACGTCCGGTTCTGTTGCGGGGCTTCACTAGTAACCTCTGAGTCATCACCCTATCAAGAGGTGTAGCTATCAGGCTCTACTTGACAATCGCAATCGGGAGACCAATCAACACACCTGAGTAGTTACGATGTGTTGGTGTATTATAGACACCCCCTGGCAGGAGGATGCCGTCATGAGATGACTACAGATCGATTCGCAGTTAAGATAAAGCTTAATAAACGTGAGATTGCACGTCCAACAGGAACTGCGCAGATATGCAGTCCACTAATAGCGGAAAAGAGGACATAACATGACGAACAGAACGAAATTGATGGCCGCATTCCTGCTCGCGGGACTCGTGATCTCTGCCGGGATCGCCTCGGCAGGATTATGGGGTGGAAGCTCGGACGCGTCGTCGGATACGCCCGATATTCAGCAGAGGAAGGTGATCACCGTATCAGGACAAGGAATCGTCGACACGGCTCCTGATGAGGCTGTGGTCAGACTCGCGGTGGTGACACAGGCAGAGGATGCGAAAGATGCGTGCGATGAGAACGCAAAGAAGATGGATGCGGTGCTTACCGCTCTTAACGAGACCGGAATCGCAGAAAGGGATTCCGTAACGTCAGATTATCGTGTGTGGCCCCGGTACAACTGGAAAGATGACGAGGATCAGCTCATCGGCTTTCAGGTGCGCAACTCGCTGACCGTGACAGTCAGAGACATCGAGAAGGTCGGAGACGTGATCAATGCAGCAATCGGCGCGGGGGCAAACGAGATCGGTGACGTGGCATTCACCGTAAGCGACGATCGGCAGGCAGAACTCAGAGATGAGGCTATCGCAGACGCTGTTGTGAAAGCAAGGTCCGATGCGAACTCTGTTGCGGACGCGATGGATGTCGCAATCGTCGGAGCTCTCAAGATATCGACCACCGGATCACAGTTTTCGCCATACAGGATGCATCTTGACTACGAGTACTACGAGGATTTTGAGATGGAGATACCAATGCCTGCTCCGGCAGCAATGGGCGCAGGTCCGCAGATTCAGCCGGGCGATGTGACAGTCTCAGCGTATGTGACCGTGGTCTACGAGTTCAAGTGAAGCCAGGCAACAAACGGAGGAATAACAGGTGAAAGAAGTGGTGTCGGCAACAATCGTCAAAACGGAGCGCGAATGTGTCAAGAACAGCGGAAGATGGGATGGAAACAGAGACTGTTCTGGCATCCCGACACCACCGGCTAGTACGGGTGAGGGTGTGTTGGTGGAACCGATGGCGGAGTTTGATGAGATCGTCTATAGCCTGCATTATTTTTCATAGTTCTGATAAATTCTGTGGGCCGGCGAAGCGCGCGTCCATTGATGCGGAAATTAAGAGGTTATGTGGTACGACTCATAACATCGCGTACACTTTTCGCGTTCAGAACTTCTCTTCGAATCTTTTTACATTTTCACCAATCTTGTACTCATAAATCCTGATAAGTCCCGCCTCTTCTGCATTCTTCTCTCGATAGTATATCATTAACGGCTCTTCTCTGTTTTGTATGGGTAACATGAGCACCCATTCTGCTAAATGAGGCATCGGTGCGGAAGAACTATCCGGGATACAATACGGGGAATAAAATCACAGGGGGGTCTGAAGGGTCACAGAGA
>JAYEFS010000179.1:0-3575 GCA_034658695.1 Methanobacteriota archaeon
TGACGTATCCCACATATTTCGAATCTGTGTATAAAGTGCTCTTTTGTACACCAGTCCCCCATAATAGCCCACAAGTATTTCAAGCGCACTGACACCCTTTTCACCATCCACAAAAAGCGGTCCCCCCTGAACAACCGACCTTGCAGAAAACGATCCCAAAAAACCACCCATCTCCCGTATCACCACCGCCTGCATCAGTGCCAAAATCTCCCCACCGTCATCCACCGTCGCAAGCGTTATAGTCTCATAGTTCTTTGTCCGCTCATACACATCTTGCATCTCGGGCGTCTGAAAAATATTCCCATGCGGATGCTCATAAACAAACTCACTCCACTTCGCCCGATCGATAGATGCAGTCACCTCCATAATATCACTCACCCACGCATCCTCCGAATCACATTCGCCTTCACAAAGTTTCTGGCACTCCGCTCCGCCCATGTCCTGACCCACAAACAATAACCATCACTCCATTGATCAAGATGCGATAGCAAACACATCCTCTCGACCCTTTCCTCATTGATCAGATGTATCAGATCATCGGTGGATTTAACACCAAACGAATCCGAACTCGTATCAACAAAATCCTTCACACGATACCGCTCTCCAGCCCATGTCCTCCCTGTGTCTGAAAAATACACCACATCACTATAATCTATCGAGAGATACGCCTCACCGATGATGCCAAATTCTTTAAAATCATAATGCTTCCACAGATCACGGTTATCCCATCGCGTCAGCGGATTTCCATGCATACACATCGTCTTAACATCGCAGATCTTCCGGAGCTCAGCAAGTTCCTCCTCAAATATCCCTATGGCTTTCTCATAGTCCCCTCCTGCCTTATCGAGCACCTCATAATGATACCCGATCTCATGCCCCAGACCTTCCATCTCTCGTATAATCTCTGGCTTAAACGTCTTTGACACCATACGAACATAATATGTCGAGGTTAACCCCATCTCAGATTCAATCTTCGCAAGTTTCAAAGTGTATTTTATCTTATCGTCAACATCGTGCCGCAGTATGATCTCTCTACCACCCACACCACCCGCCAGATATTTCCCAACCGGAACCGGCGTGTATGATGAATTTGCGATAGCACGGCACAATTCTTTATATTTATCGACCGTAAAATCCAGATTCACAGTATCACCACCCACCCATAAGTCTACTCTTTAATTTTTCGATTTTATCATCCCCTTCCAGTACCACCGTATGCTATACTGCGATAACACCCTTCGAACTCTTCCGCACATCAACAACTCCCTCTATCTCTTTTATTTTGTATATCTCTCTCGCCTTGGTATCGAGTCCAACAACATTTATCAGTTCCGAAACATACGATACTTTACCAAACCTCTTCAGTTCTTTTACCACACTTTTGTCTTTGATACACACTATCAATCGCATAACATCGCCTCTACTGCTTTATCTGTCCTTATCAATCCATGACCCTGAACCCATCTCGGGAATCCCTTATCATCAGCAGTGCCGAAGATGGTCGCAACAACCTGCCTTCTGTCGTAATCATCCATAGACAATAGCAGTGCTGCAGATGCAGAAACAAACGGCGTGGCAATAGACGTGCCCTCTAATTTGAAATCCCCATATTTGATACAACCAGGGGCAACGATATCCGGCTTTAAATGTTCCGGTGCCCCTCTGCTGCTGTAGTTCGACACTGCTCCATCCCTACCCATAGACCCAACGGCAATGCAAGATTCAGAATTTGCAGGGCACGATATGCTACCTTCGTTAGGTCCATTGTTTCCCGCAGCCGCAACAGTTATGGCCCTCCCGGCAGCGACATTTACTAATTCACACAGCGGGCATGAACCATCACACGTTCTTGAAATACCCAAACTGAGATTTATTACATCAACATCCGAATTTACGCACCACTCGATAGACCTCATAATGTCTATCTCGTCCGCTTCTCCACTTCGATCAACTACCTTCGCATTTATGAGTGAGATATTTGGTGCTACACCCTTGAGAATCCTTGCCATGATCGTCCCATGACCTATGGGATCATACATCCCTTCATCAGTAAAATCCCGTTCTAAAACCATTGAACCGCTGACCAATGGATCTGACATATCAATCCCGGAATCAACCACTCCGACCCATACACCATCTCCATAAAATTCCCTATCATGTACATCCGGAAGACCAATTGTATTCAGCGCTTCGGTGAGCATGAGTTTCGCTTTACCCGATTCACGTACCCGGCTTACACCTTTCAACTCCTTAATGCGCTCGATATTATCAGTTTCGATTGCTATTATATTATCAACCAATGAAAAAATGTGTATAATCCTGCTGTTCTTTTTCAAGTTCATTAACATCTCTGGTGATAACTCATCAACTTCAACCACATACCTCATGTCATTTCTTCTCTGCAAATCCGGATTCACAATATCAATGCCCCCTCACCGAAACTCACGGAAAACTCCCTCTCAGCCTCGGTCCCACCCTCTCCGCAAGCGACACCGGCATCCGCCGCCACACCTTCGCGAACATCTTCCGCTTCGGACTGATCTGGCTCGTATCCGGCATCTTCTTCGCCTTGTTCAGATAATACTGGTAGCACAATCGCGCAACCTCCGCACCCCATGGCTTCTTGAAACGATACGTCCCTGAGTCAGCGATGCTGCGCCCAAAGTCAAAGTAATCATATCCGGCCTCACAACCATCTTTTATTACCTCCCAGTATAATAAGTTATTCGGATTGAATCGCTGATAAGACCGATCAGATGATGCCCAGCCAGAGATTACAGTATCCCTGAAATAGAGCAGGAAGATACCTGCTATGACCTGCCCATCGCATCGCACCACCGCGATCCCTGTCTGCTTAGGAAACTCCCCCTGCAGATTTGCGTAGAACGAGTATGCATGTACAGGAGCGCCGAGATCTCGCATATTCCTTGCAAATATGCGATAGAAATCCCTGAGATACTCAGCAGCAGTCACCACTTCAAGACCCGCCTTCATCGCTTTTCTCGTCGCATTCCTCACTTTCCTGCTGAATCTCTGCCAGACCAATTCCGGATCCTGCTCCAACTTCGTGACCAGAGTAAAGTAAGCATCGTTCGTGACGAGTCCTCCCCCATAACGCCCATCATCGGACAAGCCTCTAATCTCAAAATAATCCACCCCATCCCCCCTCGCCACCCGCTCCCCCTCCTCCACAAGCGCGCGCCCAACCTCCGCATCATCAGCACACACCCCACCATACGGAGCGAACGGAACCGAGACCAGCTTCCTGCCAAACACCCGGCTCTCCATCAGAAACATCGGCAGAACCCCAACAATCCCACCATCGGCCCCCCGCGCAACCAGATAACGCGGCTTGTGCCCGTAAGTCTTCAGAACGACATTCCTCCACCCAATCTGGTGATAGAACGTGGATGCGTCCGACTCATAAACATAAGAATCCCACGCGTCCTCTTCCCCGGTGCGAAGTTTACTGATCTCCATATCTCACCCCAGCCCGGCTCCGAAATCTCATGCTCATAAGCGGCGATGCGGCAGACAAAACCCCCACCACCTCTGCGAACATCTTCCGTTTCGGG
>JAYEFS010000180.1:0-3568 GCA_034658695.1 Methanobacteriota archaeon
GCGGGATGATTTCCTCTTTCTTCTGCCCCGCGAACTCTTCGAGCATCTCGATTGTGATGTTCAAGTCCTTCGCCTTTGAGATAGATGTTGTGTACAACAGCGCATCCCTGACACTTGCACCCAAGTCTCTGTGCAGTATGACCGCGGTATCCACATCCTCAAGGATCGAGAAGTCCTGGTGCACTCCGCACTTATCCGCATTATCACGGATGACCCCGGCACAGAATGAATGAAACGTGCTTACATGCACCTCAGATGTCCCGTTGAGCAACTCCTCGACCTGCGCTCCCATGTTGGCTGCGGCTGCCCTGGAGAATGTCAGCGCAAGTATCTGCTTGGGGTCAATCCCGAGTTCCTGCACCATATACGCGATCTTTGCGGTGATCGTGGTGGTCTTGCCGGTGCCTGCACCAGCCAGAATCAAAAGCGGACCGCTGGTGTGTGTCACGGCATCCTGCTGGCGGTCCACGAGTCCTGATAACAATGTTTTTTCCGACATGATTATCCCAGTTTGCGAAGTTGCCAGACATGTTCGATGGGAAATGTGGTTGTGGCGTTCACATCAGCGTTCTCCTGCCCCGCGATTGCCGATAACATGAAATATCCAGACACTTCTTGCATACTCTCTTATAGCCAACTCTGGTTTCCTTATCAGCCCGCCACCTGCACGCCACCCGATACGCATTAGATCGTACATGGATTTCTGTTCGCATGATATAAGAAATGCGATGTAGCACGAGACGACCCTGCGCAGACGGCTGCCAGTCAAAAAAACGCAATTCTCCACTCACACCGCGGTTTCAGAGGTTTTGGGACACTCAATCTGCGGTGGTGTGAAGTATCAGAACTCGCCCCCCAGGTAACAAGCCCATGTAAGCGGGACTGTTGACTCTGGACGGTGTAACCTCTTCATCACTCACCACATTTAAAATTAACTATATCAACTAAATTATATCTAAAAACAATGCCCGATTAACGCTCTATAAAAATAATCCGGAAAATCGATAGCGGTCGAGATCGTAAATTGATTTTTATTGGTATGCGGGTGTTAAAGTCGGATCGATAGCGTGCGGTGCTTTGGTGTCGTAAATTGAGTCAACTCGATTACAGACCCTATCTTATAGCGACCACAGGTACTTTCATACAAGCGGGGTGATATAAATCGGTGATGTGTATAAAAACTATTCGAGGGAATAGTGATGTGCCGCCTGCATAACTATAAGTGCATCGAGAGAGGTGATGTGGTTGTCGCTGCTGACGTCTGCTGCAGGGTTGCGTACACCGCTAACTGCGGGTCGGAGCGCGATCGCGGCGATTTCAGTCATGATCCGATTAGACTTTCGCCCCCGATCTACTTTTCAAATTTTTGAATCCTTGGGTATAGCAAGTTTATGGTGGTGTATGAAATAACCCCCCCATACAATACTTTTGACCCAATCACCTGCCATCATTAAACACCTTTACAACGTCCGATACAGAGAATGCGCCGTTTTTCCCAACATACCGGTTCCGAGCAAGATACGACTCTAACCAGCCATTGCGCCACGCTGATACGACCTTTTTCCCTTCGCTGGTGAGTCGCCAGTGATTCCGTTGGAACTCCCGCATTCCGGTGCCTATCTGCAGGCTGCGCTCGCCAAAATATCTGGCACCCGTCCGATCCACATAGCCGTCACCCAATAGCGATTGCAACATCTGGTTCAGCGATGATCGCGTGCTTGTTTTTAGTTTTCCATCCGGAAAGACCTTTTCGCCGTAGATGTGCCGCGCAATGATAACTACATCATAGAACCGATCCTGGAGCTTGTTGTCATACGCGCTCGCCCTCACATTGTCGCGGTCTAGCCGACACAAGGTTTTCAGGATCGTGAGCTTTGGTTCGCTCATGTTGGATCGCCTGATCAGCCAGTTGCCCTTTCTGTCGTAATAGCAGTATTTTGGCATTCTTTTCATGTTATCCCCCGAAAGAGGTATCATGGTGTTTACTACTGTTCAGTGATTCTTTCAGTCTTTCAAGTATTCTGAAGAGCCTATCCTCAATATCGTCCAATGGCTGATCGCCTCTAAATCCAATCTGAACGTCACCCCACGAAACCGAAATTTCGTTTTGTGGTGGTATCCATGCGTCGCCACAGTCTTCGTCCCCATCAGGTTTCACGCCACCACCGCAAGCTTCATCAAGTTTCATATCTTTATACCTCCTCAAGTCACGCATAACACTCGCACTCATCACGATGATCGCAGTCCTTGCATCGATCAACGTGACCGCTACAATTGTCGCATTCCCTCATGATCTCGCCCGCCCCCGTTTCCAGTCAAGCGTATAATCAACCTGATACCGCGTCACGTCGCCCGACTTGACACCCGCATCGCTCACATGTGACCGAAACAGCATGATGATCTCCTGCCGAGTCCAACCAAGATCATCCAACAGGCAGACCAACCCGACCCGCTGATTATGTTCGAGATGCCCTGTGCGCTCCAGTGTAGCTATCAGTTTGTTGGCTATGTTTTCATCTTTGCTTTTACCACCGCCCCGGCTTGGCATGATGACTCGCTCAAGCCTGTTCAATCCATCAATGGTCCTCTGCTTTTCACGATCCTTGATGACCTGCTGCTCAAGTCTGTGTAGGTAGTCCCGCATGACCGCGTTGTTGTGGGTCTCAACTGGTAGGTCTCTCGGCTTTCGTGCAAGGTCTCTGATGTGTTCGAGACCTTCTTTCAGTTCGCCCAGAGTGACAGGTACGCAGTACATACCGCTCGACTGGTGCTTTGTGTTCGGTAGCCTGCTCACCCTGTTGATGTCTCCGATGATGTGGCTATCGACCGTGCCACCGTCCTTATCGAGGTGCAGGTTGAACCGCCTCATGAGTGTGTGCTGGAAGGCTGCTATGGTGTCCTTCTTGCGCTCTGGTGCAATCAGCACCGGCTCGAAGTCGATGTAGATGGCTACGCCCTTCTTGCCGCTGAAATACTGCGTGGTCTCGATGCCGTACCGTTCAAGTCCTTCGATGAGCTTGATTGCGTCATCTACTGCGTTCTGTGGATTGGTGTGGTGGTCGAGGTCGAGGTATACCCGGTCGATGATTGCGCTCTGTGGACGTTTGCGCCAGTCCTCGAATGCATACACGGATATGTAGCATGGTGCCCAGTTCCGATATGCATCCACCATACGGATCATCATGACGTTGTTCTGAATCTCGGTCTTGAGTCTGATTGGATATGCGAACTCCCGGGGGTATCGGTTCTTGCAGTGATTAAGCCATGATCGATGGAGATAATCAAGTTTAGTCACTTTTAACACCTTCTTTTAGGGTGCTACCGCACTCTTTAGTCCCATTTTGAAATATATATAAATAATCATATAGATTACTTATCATTCTTACCATTATAACCACCCCCGGTCTTTGCCGTACTGTATTACATGAGTTTAGGCAATTTCCATTTAACCGACAAGTTAAATTAGAGAAGACTCATATACTATAACCACGTTTATCTATTTGTGACTTCCCACGATCCGCAGAGCCGGGCATCTATGATACGTCAGGTTATGAAAAATGTGGAAGAG
>JAYEFS010000181.1:0-14288 GCA_034658695.1 Methanobacteriota archaeon
TCCATCCTGGACGCGGGCGCAGGCGATGTCGGCAGGATCAAGGTTATCGAGATGTGTCAGCCAACGTATGCATCCGGGCTCCTCAGCACGGACGACACCAAGTTCGTTGCTGTGATGATGCCCTGTTCGGTTGCGGTTTATGATAAGTCGGATAGCGGGACGTACGTTGCGTCGATGAATATTGGCATAATGGGCAAGGTCTTCGGTGGCGCTGTCGATCAGACTATGTCGAAGGTTGCGGCTGACGACAAGAAGATACTAGAGTTTGCTGAGTGATGCGCAGACGGGATTGAAGAACAGCGCTGCCACAATACCCGGATCGCGCCCGTCGTGTCGTCGATGCGGTTCAATGCCAACGGCAATGCTAACGCATTCACTTTTGTCACTCATCCGGGCATGGAGCATACCAGTTACCGGGCAGAAGGGCGCGACTATACTCAGGCAGTATCCAAGTGATGAGGCTGAGGCTGAGCGGCTGAACACATACAGGACAACCTTCCGATAGGCACAACCGAAAATTCCAGTGAAATACACACGGGGACTTTTGTTCTTTGCGCCATCGCGTCTTTGCGTTATTGTTTTCCAATTTAACGCAAGGGCGCAAGGGCGCAGAGACGCGAAGGGTGGTGTCAATCGCAGTCTTCACGTCTTTTGCGTTGTTGTACATCCAACTGACCATTACAAAAATCACTGGATTTCCAGACAGTGCCTGCGAGTACGTCTACTCGGAGACGTTGCAGCAGGCAGTACCTCTTGTAACTACGGTCATGACACTATCTGCATGAAAATCTTCCAAATTTGATCATGCCAGCAGAACACATATATTGGATAAACGTGTTATCTTGATTCGGAGGATATTATCATGAGTGAATCGCTCAGAAAACTGGGGCTCCTCGGGATCGGTGCTCTCGCCATCACCGAAGAGAAGATCAGGCAGACCATAGACGAACTCGTCGAGAAAGGAGAGATGAACCGGGATGAGGGAAAATCCCTTGTTCACGAACTCTTAACCGAGAAAACAAGACAGATGCAAGAACTTGGAGACAAGATCTCAGAGGATGTGCAGAACGCGATCGGCAGGTCCAAGATTGCATCAAAGGACGATATCGCACGTCTGGAAGAGAAGATTGTGGAGCTTGAGAAGGCTGTCAAAGAACTTGCCGGGAAGCAAGAATAGGAAAGTGGTGTTTATGGATATTGAGGAGATCGCAAAGAAGGTCACGCTAAAGGATCTGCGCCCGATTGCAAAGGAGCACGGCATCAGGACGAGCTGTGTTAAGAAGATCGATATCATGAAACAACTGCCTGATGCCGTTCTGGAGGAGCTTGCCGGGCGTGAGTGAGTGTGCCCGAATTCAGGAGAACTCTGGAGTGGTTGGTCAGGATTATGAACGAATGACCAATGAAACGGGATTGCCGCCCACTGATTGCCCGTCCCTCATAAAATCAGTTTTGCGAACGTCACAGGAGATCTCAGGAGGCACCACCTGCTAAACTCAGTGTACGTCAGATCCCCCCTCACGGTTCTCAGATATTCCCTAAATACTCGCTCATCATTCTGCAACACCCTCAAAACAACGTCCAAATGAGCGTAGGTGAAGTTTGCAAACTTTAATGCAGACTTCAAATTGTAATTGAACTCCTTTCCACATTTCATGACATATTCATGCAGGGATCGCTCGGAAAAGTCACCTCGTTCCACCGCATTGATCGCAACCTCTGCCGCTATCTCGCCGCTCTTCAGAGCGTAGTAGAGCCCCTCGCCAAGAAATGGATCGACAAAACCGGCGGCATCGCCCGTCAGGAGCACACGATCGCCATGAATTTTCCGATCAATGCCGCCTGCGGGAATCAGGTGGCTGTTGACCCGCGTTATCATACTCTCGAGATCGATCTTCTTCTGAAGCGAGACATCCCTGACAAATCTCTTGAACACCCCCCCCGGGTCTTGCAATCGCCTGATAAATCCGCCGACACCTATGGAAATATGATCTCTCTTCGGAAATACCCACCCGTAACCCCACGTCTCTACGAAATAGAACTCAGCCACATCCGAACCGACACACGAATCGATGAGCGTTTCTCCGAGTTCGACATCTGCTTCCAGGCATAAACCGATGTCATCGCCCCAGCGCGTTCGTATGCCCGATTTCCTTGCCACCGTGCTGTTTACTCCGTCAGATCCGATAACAATCCTTGAACGGTAGCTATTTTTGGATGTTGTAGCTTCCACGTAATCCTTGCTAAAATCGATATCTTTTACTGCCTCGCCGTCGTGGACCATGGCACCGGAATCCTCTGCTTGCTTGATGAGCCAGTGATCAAGGTTCCTTCGCGTGGTCGTTACTGCGATGCGATCATCCAGAGCTCCTGTGAAGCTCTGGTAATCGGACGTAAATACTCGTGCACAGAATAGTTCACGTTCGATTAACTCCTTATCAATTCCTCCGATAACATCCAGCGCCTTCTGGGAAAGAGCACCGCCACATACCTTATCTCGTGGATATTTCGCCTTCTCTAAAACCAGCACATCGAGCCCGCTTTTTGCAGCCCTCTCTGCGGCGATCGAACCCGATGGTCCGCCTCCGGCAATGATTACGTCGTACATCCGATAGACCTATCCCGCCGCAGCCAGTTCTTCGAAATATCTCCCGACCAGATCCGAATCCGCGATCCGCTCTTCGGACGCTTCGGAAGCGACCGGCTCCACAGGGAACGCTGGAGACTCCTCAAATTCCTGCATCTCTGTTTCGGCGGCTTCCCTAATCGAAAATTCGGAGCCTACGCCGGTGTACATCGTGAGATCGAGATCTGTTCCCTCAATCGATGCGACTGACGGATCTCCGTAGATGTCGTAGCCACCCTCCATAGAATCCTCTATATCCATCGTGTCGATACTCTCACCGAAACCGGCGCCAGCACCGGCGCCCTCGCCACCGATCATACCGATGACTGACAGTCTTGTCCCATCCACAGACTCAACAACTGAGAAATCCGCAACCGCAAGCGATATGATAAAGAACGCAAGCACAATAATCGTTGCAACCCGCGATGCAATCAATTTTTGGTTCAGAAACGACGAATACTCGATATCATCCACCTGTTCCTCGACATCTTCTGCCAGATCCTGCATCACAACATTCTCAACCTCGCGATTGTCATACGCGGTCTTCAGAGGCTCGTTCAGATCGGGATACGCCACTCCGATCTCAGCGCACGCGTCCCCACGTGCCCTCTGTGCCAGAATCATCAGGATGGCCGCGCCAACCAGTGTAGCCGCGACTGCGAGCAGAATTGCGCAGAGTGCGGGTGCGGCGATCTCCATTCCGAGATCCGAAAATGTGATGATGTCGAAACCGAGCATCGCAGCGCAGATCTGGTGAATTCCTGTGAAGATGATTGCGGCATACGACGCCATGAATATGAGGACCAGATCCAGGAGCACGTAATATGTCTTGAACCGTCCGGATAAGCCGCCGAGTTCGGAGATTGCGTCGGTGAATGTGTACATGCTGGTACCTAATTTCCACATACTTCTCTTAATGGCTTCGCTTACGTGCGGCAAGCTCGATCGCCCTGACGATGCTACTCGTCGGATTGATCGTCGCAACCGGGATACTCAGAATCTTCTCGACGGTGGGGCTGACTATGGGTGCACAGACGAGCGCTGATGCGCCGTCACGTTCGGCGCGGACCGCCGCTATGATCGCATCCTCCATCGTGGCGGCTGCATACTCGCGCACGACAACAGTCTCGCCCCCGATTAAGAGCTGCCTCTCAGTGATGCGGTCGAGAACAGGACGCGCTGCAATCACTGCGATAAAATTCTTCTCCCCACCCTCGAGTTCCCGTATGGCATGTACGATCGCCCGGAGCGTCTTCACGTTCGGCTCGCGGTGCCCTGAGAGTATCTTATATAGCGTGCTGTGTGGTATCGAGGCGCATTTGCTGAATTCAATTGCGGTCATTCCGAGTTCGTCCTTTATCACTCTGGAAAGTACCTTTCTGAACTGCTCATCCGATACGAATACGGCAAGGATCACGTCGTCTGCTATCATTCGAGTGTCACCCATCAGGCATTCAAGCATCTCGTTTTGCAAATATCTGATTCGATGTCCCCAATCTCAGAAACAAACCGATCTGCAATATCCTTTCCGATAGTCTTCCACAAATCATGCTCGATCCCGATATCATACAGCCCGATCGCGTTTGCTTCGGCAGGCGTCCCGCTGCTGATCAGATTGATGCCACAATGGATCTTTTCCGACGATATTCCTGCCGTTGCTATGCTAACAGTTAGTTTTTTACCATTCACAAAGATATCATCTCCCTGCCTCTCGCTGCTCACGCCCATACTCCTCAGAACCTCCTGAACGCAGACGATCAGGATCCGTTGCATATAGTACGCTTGCCGTATGCTCGCAGGCGATGAGAACCGCTCAACGATGAAATGGATCAGATCGTCGCCCCTAATTGCCTTCTGATCCTTTTCGTCCTCGAGATCCTTCACGTGTACAACATCCATTGCGCCGCGGAAGACGACAATCGAGTCGCCGCGGACATCTGCATGCTCGTACGCCCACAGCGGTTCGATCTGCAAGCCATCGTACGACATGGGTCGCTCCATCACTACGGGATTCATGAACTAGTTTTCATCGATAAGATTAATATGGATTGGGGTCATTTTTATAATTGGAGTGGTTGTGTATGAATACGCTGGAATCTGTACAGGATGCGTTGCATTCTGAGAGGGCGGGCAAACAAGCAGCAATTGACGATATCCGTCGCTCTGTTGAGCATATTAACGATCTGGAGGTGCGCAAGGTTGAGTGTGAACGCACGCTGGCTGATGCGCAGGCAAATTTCGAGAGAACAGCATCCGTGGTTGCGGACACCATCTCGAGTCTGGCTGATGCTCAGGAAAGATATGAGCGTGCGTCCGCGATATGCGACGAAAACGGTGTAAAAAATATACAATCAGAGATCAAAGATGTTCACACTCTTTTGAGTGACACAGAATCTGAAAAAAGAAGTGAAGAGCGCATCCTGGATCAGATAAATGATGACCTTGGCAAACTGGAGATCGAAGAGGAAGAAAAAATTAACTCTGTGGAACAACAAGTGATAGATGCGGTTGATGGAATAAAATGCAATCTGACGGAGATAGACCGGGAGATAGAAGAGTCTGGAGAAAAAGAACTGTCTATAGAACGTCAGGAACAATTGATCAAGCAACATCTGGAAATACTCGATAAAAAAGAATCAGAACTGAATGATATAAAAAAGGAACGTAACGATGTAGAAAGGTCGCTAAACGCAGTGAAATGCGCACGAGAACTGGCAGAGGACGATGCAAAGAAGAGATCTGTGGACGTTCCCGTCAAAGAGACAAAAGAAGAACTGAAAATCGTAAAAGACAGACAGAACAAGGTGACGTCTGATCGCAAGAAGGCAAAGCGCGGTCTACTGTTTGCGAAGAGTGAAAAGCGAGAACGGTTGACTAAAGTAGCCGAAACTTCAGAAAACAACCTCAAGAAGTTAAAAATTGAAATGGAGGATGCGAAAAAAGCTGTTGATGCAGCAAAGGCTGATGCCAAGAAGGAACCTGCCAGAATGCGCGCTGCACGGAGTGGTCTTTCCAGAATACAGAAAAAAGAGGAAAAATTGAGGGAATGCCTGCATGAAAAAGAGAATCAAGTGGAAATTGCTGAGCAAGAGATCGCATCTGCGACAATCGAGTTCAACAAGGCGAGATCGGATCTTGGATGGGTGCGGTGGAACCTGAGCAATCTGAACGATACGTATGCCAGAAAGCAGAGACTGATAATAGATCTGGAAGAGGAAGAGAGGCGACTTGAAGATGTCCGAAATATGAGGGCGCGAACAGAATCATTCGATGAGCTGCACACATCCCGGAAAGAGTCACAGAACCGATTGAGAGGCGCAGAGGACACCATAAGTGCGTTGGAACCTAAATTGTATAATTTGGAGCGGAAAGCGGAGTCTACGTACTTAGATATTGAAGCTGCCAGAGGACGACTGGCTGAAGAAGAAAGAGCGATCCGGGAAACAGAGAGAAGTCTCATAGATGGAAAATCAGAATGCCAAAAAGCAAAAGAATCGGTACAATCGAAAGAAAACAACTTAAAGTCTGTTGTTGAGGAACTGCTTGCCGCTAACAGAGAAATAACGAGAATAATCCCGCGCATACTTGCTGAGGGCTCGGAAGTGGAAGCGGTAGAGGTGAAATTCGAACTGACCGCAATCGAAGAACTCGAATCCGCACGTAACGAGATTGTAGAGCTGCAATCGAAGCATGAATCGCTGTTATCCGAACTCATAGAGACGCGAGAGAGATCTGTAGCTGAAGACGAGACGCAGACGGCGTTGACAACAGAACTCGAATCTGCACGAAACGAGATTATAGCGCTACAATCGAAGCATGAATCACTGTTATCCGAACTCACTGCGGCAAACAACGAGATAGCCGAACTCAGGGAGATTTCGGGAGCATCGGATACAGAGGCTGCACTGACAACAGAACTCGAATCCGCACGAAACGAGATTACAGAGCTACAATCGATGCATGAATCGCTGTTATCCGAACTCAATTCCACACGTGATAACCTCACTGCGACAAACAACGAGATAGCCGAACTCAAAGAGGCTCACGTGGTGCCAGAGGGCGTACAGGCACCGATTGATCCACATGAAGTAAAAGAGCTCCTGACAATTTTGGATACAATGCTCGAGAATCTCCCGGACGATATGATCGAGGAATTTGCAAATTCGGACGATTTTGTCCTGTATAAAACGGTTCTTGATGGGTATGGCGTTTAAGGTGGGCACATGGGACTCCGAAGTACGGCAAGTGAAAACAGGGGGAAAACCGTCCGGAAACAACCCCGTGAGACCAAGAAAGGTCTTCGCGGTGCGGCATCAGGGAAACTCCGCGATGAAATCGAACCCGAAGTAAATGCAGAAGCCGCAGAAGAGCCGATCGGCGAAGAGGAAGCGAAATCACTTCTCACAGAGCAGATAAAAAAGATCGAATCCGTCCCAGAAACTCTGTTGGCTCCACCAGATCAACTGAGCGCGCTTTTCGGACTGTCAGCAGAGCAGGACGATATAGGAATCGAGGAAAAGAAAGATGAGCACGATGTAAGAATTCTATCTGCAATTAGTGGCACTTCCAGACCCGAAGATCCCGATAAATCCGCAGCAGAGTCCAACAAATTCAAAAAACGGTTCCACTACTGGCTGCATCTATTCATGCTGGTTCCGTTCGTGGTGTTCGGTGACCACATCAAGGCGAAATCGTCAGAGTATCAGCATCTGCGCCGCCGGCTGCAGCAGGCTCGCATGCCGATATCCTACGAGATGTATATCTCAAATTCACTATTCTATTCCACAGTCGCGGGGATCGCCGGAGCGATTCTCGGATTGGTCGTCTCTTTTGTCGCGATTGTAGTTATCGGTCTTCCTGAAACGATCACAAAACTCACATTCGGCGAACCGACTGCGTGGTTACTCGATTATAAAGAGATCTTCCTCTCGTTGTTCCTTGTCGTTTTTCTCAGCGTTGTACTTGGCGGGATCGTCTACGTCCTGTTTTTGATGTACCCGTCCTTCAAGGCTAGCGGGCGCAAGACCGCAATCAACCAGAATCTCCCGTATGCGGTCACGTTCATGTATGCGCTCTCCAACGGCGGCATGAACTTAATTGAGATATTCAAATCGCTTGCGAAGTGCGAGGACACGTACGGCGAGGTTGCAAAGGAAGTTGACCTGATCGTGCGAGATATGGAGTATTTCGGACACGATCTGCGGACGTCTCTTCAGAACATCTCTGGATTGACGCCGTCCCCCAAGTTTCAGGACTTGGCACACAATCTGCTCTCGGTAATCGACAGCGGCGGCGACATCCCGAAGTACTTCATGGAGAAGTCGGATCAGTACCTGAAGGAGTCGATGATCGATCAGAAAGGCTATCTCGAAACGCTTGCGTTGATCGCAGAGTCTTATGTGACCGCATTCGTGGCTGGACCGCTCTTCATGATCATAATCGGAGTTATGATGGTTCTGATGGGGTCAGGAGATAACCTGATGCTCTATGCGATTATATATGCGGTGCTACCCATCGGTTCGGTCATGTTTGTGGTCATGATCAATATGCTCTCGCCATCTGCTGGCGGCGTTCCTCCGCTGCTCCAGACACGAACCAGAGTCAACTATGAGATTGTGATGCCACCCGAACTGGAAATCCTGAAAGCCGACAAGAACGCCCCACCGGATCCGGGGCTCGAGAAGATGCTCGCACTGAAGAAGAAGTGGGCAAGTCTCATAAAATCCAAAAAGACGCTTGTATTCAGGCAGTTACTACGCGATCCGTTGAAATCTGTTAAGGTGCGACCGATCAACATACTGGCTGCGAGCGTTCCGCTTGCAGTGATCTTCTTTGTAATCGCGTTTGCACTGCACAGACATGAACTGCTGAGTCTTGATCTGATCATCAACTTTCTGGATGATCATATCGTGTATTCGATATACATAGCGCTCGTTCCGCTCGCATTCTTCCATGAGATGAAGTCGATGCGTGAGAAACGGCTCCAGAAGCAGATTCCGGGCTTTCTCAGCAAACTGGCAAGCACGAATGAGACCGGCATGACGATCAGGGATTCGATCAAGTTGATGGCGAAATCTGATATCGGCGCACTCAGCAAACAGATCAAGCTGGTCTGGAATGATATCGACTGGGGTCTTGACGTCAATGATTCGATGGTGCGGTTTGCGAATCGCATCAGAACGCATGTGGTCGCAAGGTCGATCACACTCATCACCAGAGCGAACGAGTCGAGCGGCGATGTCGGCGAGGTACTCGCGGTCGCTGCACGGGATGCGGAGACCGAGCAGACCCTGAAACGGGAGCGGGTGATGAACATGATGATCTACATCGTAATTATATACATTTCATTCCTTGTTTTCGTCGGGGTCATCTATGTGATCACCAGCACGTTTCTGACTCAGATGGCGGAGGCTGGCGAGCAGATGGCGTCCGCAGGGGACACCGGCGGCGGATTTCTCGGCGGCTTCGATCTAGATATGTACAAGCGCCTCTTCTTCCACGCATCGCTCATTCAGGGCTTCTGTTCAGGACTCATCGCGGGCGTGATGGGTGAGGGTGACGTACTCTCAGGGCTCAAGCACGCCATAATCATGATGACAATTGCGTTTTTGATCTTCAAGCTGATGGTGGGCGGGGTCTGAAAGCCCCGGGGGCAGTACGTTGCGCAGAGTATATCGGCAATTAGCAGCACCTGCGTTGCCTCGTTACCCTCGCCAAATCTTGTCACCATAAATCACTCCGGAAGCAGAAAGAGCCCCCTCGCTGTTACGATCATACACACATCGCTTCCGGCTTTTGCATAGAGGAATGACGGCTTCTTCAAAAGAACAGTCTTGTATGTTTCGGGATCCAGCACCTGAACCGTATCCTCCTCGATTGCAACCAGAACAGAGCTCACAGCGTCCTTCCGGCTGCCAAGTTTCACAGCTGGCGCATCCGTACCGACTGAGACAGTTGAGCCGTCTGATAGGTCGATTCCATGAATCTGCTTATCTTGCTGGCGCGTGACCTCGACCACCCGGTCTTGCACAGCTATAATATCCCCACGCACAAATGCGGGCAGTCTAACTGCGCAGGTGACCCGGTACAGGTTTTCACCATCTTTTTTGCCAGCCAGTGACGACGAGATGGTGGAGGTTCCGCCGAGTTCCCTGATGATTGCGTTGCATGCCTGTTTACATGAAGTGATCGATCCAACATAGAGATCGACCCCCTCTTTCAGCTCCTCGATCTTCGAAACGAATGCAAACCGATCCCCTTTGTCAAACAGGTTTTTTAGTAGGTGATCGGTAAGTTGTATGCACCGTTCAACCTCTTGCTCCCGGATGTGGCGATGATCTGCACGCAACTGCAAGATTCCCGCATAATACCCCCCTGCAATCCTGCTACATGCATCACAGGTCTCTTTAATGATGCGTATCTCGGTATCGGCGGTTGCAGAGATATCGAGACCGTCCACAACCGCACCCACGGTAACATGTACCATATATCGTGATTGATCGATTTCTTCCTCCGAAAAATCGAGTTTTGCGTCGCTCGCATCCGGGTGCAGCGTTACCGATCGTGATAGTTCAGAGAAAAGCACCTCTTCCATGTCCGATACCTGGATCCACTTCCCTGCCGCGAAGTATGCTCCACAGACCGGGCATACATGGATCTTTATGACCTGAGGGCAGTCGATTAGCGCGAAACTCTTGAGAAAGCAATCCCTGCATCGGTTGCCGTGGAAGTCAGTTGTCTCTCTGCCACATTCGGGACAGAAGAGTGTGCGTGTGCGTGTGGGGTGGGGGGTCATTGTTTTGTGCATAAGTCTCATTGAAAAGAATGTGATTAATTTCGTATTCTCATGACCGAGAATCCTCTTCCAACAATTTTTCCATTTCTTCTTCTACATCTTTTTTTGTACGCACAGCCACTCTCATTTCATGAAATCCAGTAGAAAGGCTATGAATATCTTTTTGAATATTTTCGATATTCTTAGCTATTGTATACAGGGGTGGCTCACCTGATTGGCGTAAACCCTCGAAGTGGGAAAAATCTATTGGATACACATCTTCATAGGTTTTACTCGATATGTTTTGATAAGTGATTGCAATTTCAAAAGAAGTTTTTACTTTTTCTCTAAAATTTTCAGTCATATTCGTTAAAAAGAATTGTAATTTTTGATTGGGGGCAAGGTATTCAAAACCGCTTCTCATAACGCCGAACGTAGATAAAAACTTTCCCTTCGCGTATTCAAAATCAGGATTAATCTTGAATTTTATATTGTAAGCTGGACCCGATCCTATGTTTTGTATGACCATATCTATAAAATTTATCCATGCATCGCTTGTTTGAATAGTTACGGAAATTTTAGGCTCCGTTTGAACTTTTCTCATTTTTATAGTTTCTGAGACTAGTCTCCATGTTAAAACAGCATACACCATAGTTGCAATGGCTACTACCGCCGAAAATATCACAACAAAAGCTCCACTATTCTGATTTAAAAATTCTAACTCCATTAGTTTCGCCTTCCAGTCTTAACTTTAACACACTGAACATTTCACTCATCACTTCCATATATGAATGACGTATCATAAAATAAGCACCTGTTTGCACTACGAAAGCTTTTGCTCCATCTAATCACTCGAAAGATGGTGCATATTCGGGACTTCGCGAGAGAAATGCCACCCAAAGTCCCTTGCGCCCAAAAGGACCCACCCCCCGCTCGAGCACGCCCCCCTTCACCCAAGAATCCGCAGAACCGCGTCCGTAAGCCCGACCATCTCCTGCTCTCCGGTCCGCATGTCCCGCAGCGTGACCATCCCGGCAGCGATCTCCTGCGCCCCGACGATCACTGCATAATCCGCGCCGATCGCGTCGGCATGCTTCAACTGCTGCCCAAACTTCCTGCCGCTGATATCGATTGTGGTGCGCACGCCATCGTCCTCGCGCAGCCTGCCTGCAACCCGGATCGCGTCCCCTACCACATCCGGCAGGTAGACGACCGCAACCGTGGGCTTATTTGGCGGTTCGGCTTCACAGACCTCAAGCACACGGTCAAACCCGATCGCAAAGCCGCATGACGGCGTCTCTGCTCCGCCGAAGAGCTGCGCGAGCCGGTACGTGCCGCCGCCGCAGATCTGGTTCTGTGCGCCGAGTCCTGCTGCGTACATCTCAAAGACCATTCCCGTGTAGTAGTCAAGCCCTCGTGCGATTCCGAAATCGACCTTGTACTCGACGCCGTAGTGATCCAGCAGGGTGCGCATCTGTTTCAGTTGCTCGAGTGCCTCAGTCTCGCCGACGATTGAGGACGCATCATTGAGATCTGCGTCGATTAAGGCGAGCAAACGATCTTTAACATCGGAATCGTCCGCAAGCAGCACCCCCAGCCCCTCCAGATCCTTCTTGTCCATCAGCCGCATCGCTTCTGCCTGCATCTGCGAATCAAGGTCATGGAGCACTCCGCGAACGACGCCGAGATGCCCGATGCAGAGGTCCGCCTCAATTCCGATATCAGAAACCATTGCGGCGGCAAGCGCAATCGCCTCTGCTTCCGCCTCTACGCGGTCACTTCCAATGAGCTCGACTCCAAACTGCCAGAACTCCCTGAATCTGCCTTTCTGCGGGCGTTCGTACCTGAAACAGTTCTCGAAGTAGTATAGGCGGATCGGCTTTGGCGCAACCGACATATCGTTTACGTACATGCGCAGAACAGGCGCGGTCAGTTCGGGGCGGAGCGCAATCTCTCTTCCGCCTTTGTCTTTGAATGCGTAGAGTTCTCCTAAGATCGCTTCGCCTGATTTGATCGTGAAGAGTTCGGAATTCTCGAATGTGGGGGTTTTCACTTCTTCGTAGCCCCATCGCTCTGCGGTCGCTCTCATGCGGTTCTCGATGTGTCTTCGCTTCTCTGTTTCCGCGGGGGTGAAGTCGCGGGTGCCTCGTGGTCGGTTTAGTTTCATGTGTGTGGGGTCCTCTGGTGTGTATTTTCTGTCCTGCTATTTTTTCGTCGCTATACTAGTAGATCTTGTCTCCATACTCTTCTAACCTCAGGCAAAGGATCATCCTGACAAATTTCCTTCCATTCGATGAGTATTTGTGGAACCTCTTCATTCTTACTTGTAAACTGGATAAAAATCCTATATGCAAGCTCCGCTGCTAATTTCCTGGATTCAGGTCGGTCATTAATAGGAATTGTTAAGCAAACTCTGCTTATCGCTTCTCGATCATGCCTTTCAGGCAATTCAGTATCCTTGATGAGATAATCGAGGGCAACGCATAGAGATTCTATCTGGTTTTCATCCAAAAGCTCTGGAAGTCTCCTGACAATGTCTGAAACGCATCGTATTGCTGAATCCAACCCTGGCTGTCTGCGGCTAACCACCCTGTTGACCAGCTCATTCAATAGGTTATCGGGAGGCGAAAGTATGCTCTGTCTATCACCATGGACCAGCCAGCTAAAAATACCTAAAGCAGAGCCGTGAACTTCCTCTTCTTTCGTCGAGTTCAGTCCATAGCGGAGCTTTCGAGCAACCTCATCATAAGACTTTGGATCGATAAACAAAGTCATGGGCAAAGCAGACAGAACACAGAAACCAGATTGCCCCATATCGGACAGTAACCTTCCGGCGAGAGCCTTTGTTTCATCATCAGCATTTGCCAATCTCGGCAAGATAACATCAGCCATCAGTTGCACCATGCCTGAAAATTGAGCTTTTACAGTATATGCGATAAACCTCTCTTGCAATTCTACTTTTTCATCATTCCACCAAGCGTCTGCTTTCTTAAGCAACCGAGTAACCTCATCAGTGGTCCAGTCCAAAAATTTCTGTTCTTCTTTGTTTTCAGGTAATAACGGAACAGTTCCACCAAGCCACTCTTGAATGTAGGAGTTTTCTAGAACGCTTGGGTTGGCACGCTTGGATTCTTTTCCATTCGGGGCAATAGAGCGTTCCACCACTCGAGGAAAGTCTGTCGAAAGAATATATTTATGGAAGTTTTCTTTAGCTATCCCCGTTTCAGTTTCTGGAAGGTGGAGAAATGCAAAGTTATAGAAGCCAGTATCAGAAGGTAAACCGGAACCATGATCGATTTTCGACCATAGAGCTTCACCAAACGCATCGCTTTCTTCGTTAGTTAATCCATCAATCTCGTGGATTTTTGATAGTCTCTTGGATGCCCTTGTTCTTGCTTCGATATCTCCGTCTTTGACAACCCTGATGAGATTTGCAACAGGGGCGAACCAGGCTGAGCGGTCGAAACCATGGGGTAGTTCTGTGGCTTCCAGCCATTCGATATAGTAAAAGGGTTCACTCCAACGGGTGGGCATGCTCACCTCAAATCCCACATCTCCCGGGATCGGCAAAGAAAGTAATTCAGGGATTCTTTGCAATATCTCTGATTGAGACATAGCAAACAAGAGTCTTTGGAAAAGGATATTTACACAATTGTGTAGAGAATAGTCCTTACGAAAGATTGGCAGTCTATACATATCCAACACCAACTTAAACAATTGATCAAGCCGATTATTAGAAAAACGGGCACTGTCTGGAAATTCAGTGATTTCCGTAATGGTCAGTTGGATGTGCAACAACGCAAAAGACGCGAAGATTGAGATTGGCAACACTCTTCGCGTCTCTGCGCCTTTGCGCCTTTGCGTTAAATTAGAAAACAATAACGCAAA
>JAYEFS010000182.1:0-3563 GCA_034658695.1 Methanobacteriota archaeon
ACGCGCCGTATTCAGCGCGCCACTTATCTATTGTCCATTGAGGACGGGGTGACAAAAAGGAACAAAAATGGCAAGGTTTTGGGATGTGGAACTCACCCGAATATGGAGAGTTTTCATCACCCCAGTTAGTTGCCCCACCCACATCCGGGTGGAGATCTTCTCTTTTTTAGGTTCTGGTATGGTTGGCATCTCCATTTGTTCACCTCGATTCAGGTGGTGTTATATTATGGTATAATAACCACTTCCACAGCGGTAAAAACCTGATCGCGCCGTCGTCTGATTCGTAATCCCACGTGATCACGAGCAGATCATCGCACTGCAGTTCTTGCGCTGCTTTTGCCAGTGCTTTGATCTCTCTTGCTGCGATATCTTCCCTGCTTCCGGCGTACGTCACCTGAATCAGTTGCTCTATTCTTAAACCGTTTTTCAAAACGAAATCAACCTCTCTGTGCTGGTAATCCTTCCAGTAATGTATCTCGAGCAGGGGTCCCGACGATTTCATCCGGAGTAATTCGACCGCAACAAGATTTTCCATCGATCTTCCGATCCCATCAGAAAATCTAAACCCGGAAAGATTGGCAAACCCTGGATCCATGGTGTAGATCTTTCTCGGGTATTGCAACTGGTCTTTAACCTTGTACGAGAAGATTCTGATGTCAAAGAAGAGAAATGCATCCTTCATGATGAAAAAATATCTTTCCAGTGTCGGAACTGAAATTTTAACCCCTCTGGAGTTCATCATTCCGCACATCTTCGAAAAACTTATGGGCTTTCCTATGTTCGAGGCTAAGAAGTATGATAAATCCTCTATGACTTCTCTCTTCTTTTTTATCGATGAAACAACGTCTCTACTAATTATATCGATGAAAAGTGTTTGAGCAAGGTATTCTTTGTTTGATTTAAAAAGAACGACCTCTGGAAATCCGCCAAACGTGATGTACTCACGGAGCATCTCCTTGATCGTCGCTGTATCTTTCTCTGTCAGGTATTCCCACCATAGCCAACGTCTTTGAAGCGCAGGAACTCTCCAAAGCCGAGCGGGAAGACCCGGGTTGTGAGATGCCTTCCGGTCAACAGATGGCTCAGTTCGGATTCTGTGAGTTTTGAGGTGGAACCAGAGACGAATATCTTTATTTTCCCTTTGAATTCGTCATAGATGCTTCTGATGTATGATTCCCATCCCTCGATTCGCTGAATCTCGTCCAAAAAAATAAATATCTTCCCGTGATCCAAAAGTCTCCTTGCATGGATGAACTCCACGAGGTCGTTTAGGTATTCAGGCGTCGACGGTAGCAGTCGCCTATCCTCGAAATTCAGGTAGATCGTTGCTTTTTTGTCAACACCGATACTTAGAAGTTTCTTTATCGTCAAAAACATCAGATACGTCTTGCCTGCCCTTCTCGGACCGATGATGTCGTTTATCAGATCGCTTTTCAGTATCGGTTCGATCTCTCTTGACATTGTCCGGGGCAGGTCTCTCTGCCAGTACTCTTCAATCGATATCCTTAACCTTTCTTTACGATTTTCCACAATATCGTTAAGGTGAGTTAATGATATTTAATATTTTCTGTGCGGGGTTTTTGGCGAATATTTTTTGTGATGATCAAAATATCGCCCACCTCACAAAACCCCCACCGATCAATAGATTGATAGTGCCCCCCGAAACTATTATCATATAATCGTGCAATTGCTATAAGACAACAGGTGATTACAAAATGGTAGACATTGTAGAAGCACTGGTTCCCGGCGGAAAAGCGACTGCGGGACCGCCGCTCGGTCCATCACTCGGACCGCTCGGAATTAATATCAAGCAGGTGGTCGACGACATCAACAAGGCAACAAATGACTTTGATGGCATGCAGGTGCCAGTCAAGGTGATCGTCGATGCCGACAAGAGCGTGAAGCTCGAGATCGGGATACCTCCAACTTCGGCACTGATTTTAAAGGAACTCGGAATCGAAAAAGGGTCATCAGAGGATGAGACCGTCGGAGATCTCACAATCGAGCAGGTACTGCGGGTCGTACGCATGAAGAAGGACGCTGTTCTTTCCTATGTGCCAAAGAAAGCAGCGAAAGAGATCATCGGCACATGCGTTCCGATGGGCGTCACAATAGAAGGGATGTCGCCTGTTGCCGCACAGAAGGCGATTGAAAGCGGCGAAATCGAGATAGCGGATGAGTGGTGACAACCCGGCACTGCTTGAGCTCGCCCGCGCCGTCCTGAGCGAGGGTCTGATCTGCGATCACTGTCTTGGACGGCAGTTTGCGAAATTATCCACCGGCACAACGAATAGGGCGCGTGGGGCAGCGATCAGACTGGTGCTTGCGATGATCGCCGATATGAATGGCGACGAACTTCTCAAATCCGAGATCGCCCTCCCAAAACGCTGCTGGGTCTGCAACGGCATATTTGGGGAACTCGATACATGGGCATCAAGAGCGCTGGAGCGTCTGGGTGACATCGAGTATACGACGTTTCTTGTCGGAACGCGGATGAGCGGGCTATTGTCCGAGAATGAGGAACTCCTGTGGGAGACCACTGTAACAGATTACGCCGAGCCCCTGAAGTCAGAGACCAACCGCGAGGTCGGTAAACTGATGGCGAGCGTAACAGGGAAAGAAGTGGAATTTACAGAGCCGGACGTCGTCTGTCTGCTTGATATCAGCCATGACACGGTTTTGCTGCAGATCAGATCATTATACATCTACGGGCGGTATCAGAAATTCGTGCGCGGCATACCGCAGACCAGATGGTTCTGCAGGGAGTGCAGGGGCGCGGGCTGCGAGCGCTGCGGCTTTACTGGAAAGATGTACTCCGAGTCTGTGGACGAGCTGATCTCAGTTAAGGCAATAGAGGCGACAGATGCAGCAGACACCACATTCCACGGCGCAGGACGGGAGGATATCGATGCACGGATGCTCGGAGACGGGAGACCATTCATACTCGAGGTTAATGAGCCGAAAAAGCGAGAAATCGATCTCGAGAGGCTGGAAACCGAGATCAACGAATACTGTGGGGGGAAGGTCATAGTCACTAATCTGCGGTCTGCTGAGCACCGGATGGTTAAGGAACTGAAAGCAGCGGCGCACGACAAAGTTTATCTCGCAACGATTCCGTGCGCTGGAGTGGATCGTGACACGCTCGCATGGGCGCTGAAGGATATAACCTGTGAGATCAGCCAGAGAACGCCAGTAAGAGTTCTGCACCGGAGATCTGATCTGACACGGATGCGCCGGGTGCATTCCGCTCTGCTCGAATCGTTCTCGGAATCAGATGATTCTGCGGTCATCAGAATCGAGTGCGAGGCAGGGCTCTATGTGAAGGAACTGATCTCAGGAGACGGCGGCAGGACTGTCCCGAGTCTGGCAGGGGTACTCGGCGCGGATCTGGTGGTTGCCGCACTGGATGTGGTGGCTGTGAAGGATTGAGGACACGTGTGGGGTGATGAAAACTCTCCATATTCGGGTGAGTTCCACATCCCAAAACCTTGCCATTTTTGTTCCTTTTTGTCACCCCGTCCTCAATGGACAATAGATAAGTGGCGCGCTGAATACGGCGCGTT
>JAYEFS010000183.1:0-3560 GCA_034658695.1 Methanobacteriota archaeon
CCATTCGATTGTGGCCTGGTATCCCATCCCCCCAGCTTCACAACAGCCCGTTACCAGGCTGGGTGTGGGGTTCAGTTCTGAGGTGGTGGCTAGCCTTTCCTCAGGCTGGATTTTCACCAGCTGGCGAGTATGAATTTATCTCGGCGCTCCTGCCGTTTTCTGTGGTCGCTATCGGCAGCCTTCGCGTGTGTGGAGTCGCGGGCACCTCTCTGTGTCTCTGTGTCTCTGCGCCTTTGCGTTAAATCAGAGAAACGCCAAGACGCAAAGGATGAATAAGTTTCTTCCGACATCTTTTGAAAACCACAGAATCCATTAGAATCAGGGGATTTCCAGAAACAATTTTACAAAATCGCTATCGTGAGCCAGTGTCATGAACCTAAAAGTGCCAATTTACCACAACTTATTGAGCAAGTACGGCTGAACCTCTTCCCTTTTTTGTCGAACCTCCGCCCCCAAGCCGCGGGCATACCCACCTGACCCGGGGTGCCCGCCAGTATCGGAGATCGCCCCAACCGCACGCCTATGCAGCGCAAGGACTACGCCAGAAACAGAACCACATATATCTTATTTAACCAGATGCCCATAAAATTCATCCAGAGATGCGACCGTTAGATTCCTGGACGATGCAAATCTCTTTATTCTACTGCGTAGTAGATGATGATCTTCTGAAATGAGATATTTACTATTTGTTCCGATAGCTGTTGCCAGATGAACCGCATCTGCCGCGTACAGTCTAAAATTGTGCTCTAACACGTATGCAAGATCCAAAACGCCACTTACCGGGATTATGCGCACAACATCTATTTGATGCATATCCCTGAGATCATGAACACTGGAAACAGCATCATCAAAAGAATATTCTGCTTTTGTCAGAGCTCTTACGATTTCAAGTATTAACCACTCGTTAAACACAGTTTCACACTCAAAACTGAGTATTTCATCTCTGAGTCTCAATGCAAGGTCTTCTTTATCTTCTCCACTCTTGAACCATTTCACCACCACACTCGCATCCAGACAAATCATAACTCATCCTCTTCCTCATGTGCTTTTATTATCTCTTCTGTCAAATTTATATCCCTTCCAGCCTTAACCCGGAGTCTATCAATGTCTTTACCAATTTTAACTGCTTTATATCGCCTTATGAGAAGTCTTAGTGCTTCATTGAATGCCTCAGTCTTATCATGGAAGTGTCCGTCTTTCACAATGTTTTCTATCCCGATTTCCAGCGTATTCGATATTTGAAATGTTTCTTTCAGCATTTCAGATCACCATTCATCAATTATGTTGTAAGATTCTATTTAAAGCATTGCGAGATTCGAATCCACTGCTCACATTGGGAATCTCCAATATGATGGTCGCAATCACCCCATCTTCACTGCCCATCACGTCGCTCACGATGCCGGCGCACCCAAAAACACATACCGCGTGGATGAAGATGTGTACGCCGCAGGCTCAGGCTTCACCACGGGCACGAACGTGGACATCCACGTAGTCCATGATTAGGACTGGAACGATGGCGATCAGATCCCTTCGGATGTCACAGGTTCGGTCGAGACCGTATCCGTCGTGAATAGCGATGTGGGTCCGGTGCTCATCTGGCATGCCCCGCTCGCGCTTGGTATGTATGATATCGTGATCGATGCGAACCGAAACGGCTTCTACAATGCAGCAACGGATGGGCTTGACAGTGGATCGCCCGGCTTTGTCGTGGTCGTTAGCATCAACCGAAATCATCGCTCTGATTGATTTGTTGTGTGTTATCGGGACGTTCAGGATTAGAAGAAGGTTTAACTAACCCCCTTCTCTCTTTTTATCCAATCCACGACGGCGCCACGCCATGCTCGAGTTACAGCATTTCATCCGACCCGCGCATGCCAGAACAGCGCATATGCGCCCGCGGCATGGCATTGCACTCAACTGAAGCGCAAAAGTCCAACCGCCCATCCTTCTGGATCACATAACAGACATGTCCACAAGCAATGGTGCTTGAACAGCCACAACACCTTTACCTCCCCGTCCCCACCATAACACCAGAACAATGCACCGAACCATCCTCGGAATCGAGGGCACCGCGTGGAACCTCTCCGCGGGAATCGTGACCGAAGAGGGCGTCCTCGCAGAGGCAACCGCAACATACCATCCAAAGACCGGCGGCATCCACCCGCGGGAAGCAGCGCAGCATCACGCCGCCCACATCGCGTCAGTCATCAGACGTGTGATCAAGTCAGCAGGAGACGCACAGATCGATGGCATCGCGTTCTCGCAGGGACCCGGGATGGGGCCCTGTCTTCGGACGGTTGCAACAGCAGCTCGTGCTCTGGCGCTCTCGCTCGATGTGCCCCTCATTGGTGTTAACCACTGCGTCGCACATCTTGAGATCGGCAGGTGGCAGTGCGGAATCGATGATCCGGTGATGCTCTATGTGAGCGGCGCAAACTCGCAGGTGCTGGCGTACCGGGGCGGCAGATACCGTATCTTCGGAGAGACGCTCGACATCGGAATCGGAAATGCTCTTGACAAGTTCGCAAGGCACGCCGGGTTCTCGCATCCCGGCGGACCCAAGATCGAGAGCGAGGCGCTGGCTGCAACGGAGTATATTCCTCTTCCGTACAGTGTGAAGGGGATGGATTTTTCGTTTTCAGGTCTTATGACCGCTGCAAAGGAGGGGCTGAAGAAGCATTCTCTTGCCAACGTCTGCTTTTCGCTTCAGGAGACTGCGTTTGCCATGCTTGTTGAGGTCACCGAGCGTGCGGTTGCGCACACCGAGAAGAACGATGTGCTGCTTGCAGGCGGTGTTGGCGCAAACACGCGTCTTCGCGAGATGCTTGAGATCATGTGCGCGGATAGGGGTGCAAAATTCCACGTCCCGGAGAAGAGATTCATGGGTGATAACGGCACAATGATCGCATACACTGGTCTTCTGATGCTTGCGAGCGGCGATTCGCTTCCAATCGAGGAATCGATGGTGATCCCTGACTATCGACCGGATCAGGTCGATGTGACGTGGAAATGATATTCATTGTGCCCCCGAGTTATCCGGAGTCCCACAACCCCAACAGCCTCCACCTCGCAGAGGTTCGCCAGCGTCCGTTTCGCTGCGATGAAGCATTAAAGAACCATAAGCACGCATAGAAATCAATATCAGCATAGACAAAGGCGTAAAACACAATGCACGATAATATCCGGACAATCCGAAACACCGTCCTCGCAAGGATAAAACCGAGTCCCGAAGAACGCAACAAACTTGCAGAGCTTGCACGCAGGATCGCGGGATACATCCAGGACGAAGGCGTTTCATGCGAACTGGTCGGATCTGCGGCACGGAAAACATGGATCTCTGGTGAACACGACCTGGATTTATTCCTAATGTTTCCTACCACTCTATCAAGAGCAGAACTGAAGGTTGATGGGTTGCGCATCGCAAAATCTGTTGCAGATCGTGCAGATAGCTATGAAATTCGATATGCTGAGCATCCGTACGTCCATGCTCGATTCGATGGGTACCGGGTTGATCTGGTTCCATGTTACCGGATAGAAAGTGCGAAAGAGTTGAAATCAGC
>JAYEFS010000184.1:0-3518 GCA_034658695.1 Methanobacteriota archaeon
GTGCAAGAAAAACCAGTAGCAATCGGTTCAATCCAATTGGAAAGATGCTTTCGCTCCAGTACTAAAATGAAACAAAAATGGGACCAATTCAGTACGGGGTATACACATCCTTTCATCACCATAGTACGTACGTATATCAGCCATATCTGCCACATTCACCCCAACATAGTCGCCATCTTCAGCATATTTGGAATCATCGATTACTGTCGATGTCACAAATATCCTTGATCGGTTATTCACCCGATCTCGTGCACATAGACCTCGCAGTACTCATCGCCGTGGCTCAGAAGCTTCCGGACCTCGAGTTCTGCCATTCCCTTGAATGCACAGTGCATCGCGCCCCGAAATATCCCCCGGCAGACGTGGCACGCATCGGCATCATTTGCAAGTGGGCACTTGTACACGGTGTAGTGGGCTGTGCTGCCACCCACATCCCACGCGGACTCACGCCCCGGTATCCTATCGATTCTCGCGAGCGCGTCCCTGAACTTATCGGCGGTCCATATCGTGCCATACTGCTTCTCATAGTCAGATACGACACGCCGTCCCACTCTTCTCCCGAAGACCCGCGTATGCCGGTCAGAATCGATCCCATTGTCCCTCAGAAACGTTACAAGCTCGCGCAACGGCTCATCAAAGACGTCCTTGACTCCAACATGCTCGAGCAGCTCAAATATTTTTACCTCAACCTCGGGACGGTGCTTCAGGGTGATCACGTTGCTGGTCAGCTGGTAATCATAATTGAGTCCTGCTGACTCAAGCATGCACAGGAATATGTTCTTCAGTATCTCGACAGCCCGCATCGTTCGGTAGCCATGATGAATTGTTATGTCCTCGCCATCGATGTCCATCCGGTTGACGATGCGTGAGGTTTCAGCAACCTGCTTTAAGTCATAAAGCACTTCCTGCAGCGGGACATCTAATGAGAGCTTTGCACAGAGGCATTCGGACGTCATGATCGCCCGCGGCGTCTTGCCGATCAGGAGATCTTCGTAGAACTTCCTGTGCAGCGCAACGATCTCGTAGTTCGCCGCACTGTACTCATGGATCAACGATCTCCAGAACGCGGGCTTTGCGTGCAGTTCCTTAAAAGTCTCCTGCATGCAGCCAACATTCTTCAGAAGATCGTTATAAGCTTCATTCGAGCTTGCTTTTCGTTCAAAATCGATCTTGAGCGTGTCGAGGTGCGAACGCATCTCTGTGATCCCGAGCGAAGAGGATGTCAGGTAGGACCCGATGATTCCCGTAAGAAAATGCCGCTTATCGTGGTCGATCCCCTTGATCTCTGCATGGACACTCGATGGGTTCCGGTCATCGTCGGGGGTTATGCTGATAAGAGCATCCCAGTACAGACCAGTGCACAGATTTCGCATCGCTTCCTCGAATTCTGAGATAGTTGCAACCTCTGACGGATCAAAAACATGATCCAGAACCTCTTTTTCGATTATCAGGTCTTTTGTCTGGGTGAGCATGTAATCGAAGATCGGTTTTGGCACGATTGCCTGATCCTCCCGGATCTCCCGGAGCGTTGCGATCAGAAACGTGGCATCCTTGACGCTGCCATAATACTGCAGCGCGACATCGGTTAAGTCAATAGCATCCCGTATCGCGGCACTGAGGTTGCCTTTGTGTTTCTCAAGGAGCGGTTCTATCTTCTTTAGATGTTCATCCTCGAGAGCGATGTGTTTTCTGAGCACCATACCTACGTCCGATGTGACTTGAAATATAAAAAGCCTTTTGGGCAACATGATTGTAAGGTGAATGATGTGGCATCGCCGGTATGGGCATCGCTGGTGGGCATACAACCCATCATTTCACAAGAAGTGGGCAGCAGCCATGCAATCCCAACACGTATATGGCACCTGGTATCAACAGGCTACCCGTGATGTGCAGTTTTTGACACCCATTGTTCTCTAAAAGACACATTCTCAATTTTTAGTACCAATTGAGTATATACGGGTGACATTACAGAAGGGTACTTGAAAGATGTCGAACGCGCGAAGAGACCGGAAAGATGATGGTCGCGCAAGACGACGTTCAAGCAGAAACCGAAAACGATAGAGAACAATCACATAAGAGGTGCAAGAGAAATGACACGAAGATTCCAACTACTGGTCGACGGTGCATCTGATCTGGATGCCACCGCCGTACACGCCATATCGATGGCACAGCATCTGGATGCCGAGCTTGTGGCAACCGAGATCAGGAACACACGCTGGTTTGACTCCAGCCGCAAAACCGAAGCTGCACGACACCTGTTTCATGACCGACTTGCAAAAATCAGTGACATGGCAGCAGACCACGGCGTCGAGATCGCTGATGTGCGGCAGAAGGCGTCAGCTGACCAGCCAAAGGACATCATGAAGATTGCACGGGACATCGCTCCGAACATGTTGATAACAGGTACGCGCGGCGCAGCAACGGGACAGGGGTTGAGCGATCGTGCAGCCGGACTCCTCAACATCTCGAAGTACAACCTGCTCATGGTAAAGGACCTTGATCATGACACAGGCGACTACAAGAAGATCATCGTCGCGGCAGACAGCCCGGTCAACATCGCTGAATGCGCTGCAAAGGTTGCTGACGGGTACGATGCCGAACTGACTGCGGTTCAGGTCGTGGACCTCGAAGAGGGGCTCGTCACAGAGCGGGTCGTTTACCTGCCTGAGGCTGCCGCGTCATCGGGGGCTGGAAGGCAGCGCAGAAGGCTTGGTGAGACAGTTAAGACCTCGGATACGCTGCTTACCAAGATGAAGGAGAACCGGCTGGCACGAGGGCAGGCACTCGCAGACTCTATTGCGGATATCGCGCGTGATAGGGGGGTTGCGGCAAGCTCGCAGGTCCTGGTTGGCAAGCAGAGCGATGAGATCGCAAGACTTACCAGACAACAGCGTTTCGACCTGCTCGTTATGGGCTCAAAGGATGAAAGCGCGCTAAAGCGGCTCATGCACAAGACCGCGCCGGAAACGGTCGCGAGAAAGGTTCACAGTTCTGTTCTTGCGATCAAGAAAGTGGCGTAGACACCTGAACATGCCCGAGTACCGCAGTGCGGATTCACGCGGCATGCGGGCATGTTCAGGGATATTATTTATTATTAATAGTACGATCGAATACTAAGTGTGATAGACGCTCGATTAACAAATCCGCGGTTCATTAAAAAAACTCTCAATAAATAAAAAATGGTAAGGCAAGGAACCGTATTCCGATCCCCTGCTATCAATGATTATACCTTCTTCCCTTCTATGTCAACGATGTATACCTCGAGCAGGTCATCAAGCATTGCACCATTGATCCCGAGGTTGTCTGCCGCCTCTGCAAGTTCCCAGTAACTGGCACCCTTCCTCTCGCAGAACCTGGCTGTATAGACATTCGAGAATGCAAGAGGCATACAAAGTGTGTTCTGAATCCATTTCACAAGGATTCTGGACTGTGCGCCCTTACTCACCTCGGAAAACGAGACGTGCGAGTCAAACTCGTTGACGATCTCATGACCGTACGTCCTGAGGAACTTCTGGATC
>JAYEFS010000185.1:0-14135 GCA_034658695.1 Methanobacteriota archaeon
CTCCATTCCACAACAAATATGTCTTATCTAAGATTATGGGGTTAGAGGATGATGTGTTACTCCTCAAGCGATTTATGAAGTGTGCTGATGTTTACGGATCCGAACTTCGTGTGCACGGCTTTTCCGGATATCTCTGCGAACTCTTAATCATCCATTATGGCTCGTTTCTCGAGGCGCTCGCTTTCACCTGCGACTGGAGAGATGGTCTTACAATCGAGCCCGGAGTTGCCGAATCATATCGTGCTTCGAATGCAGGGGTTGCGCCCGGGGGGGTGTGGGAGCCGCTCTGCATGATCGACCCGACAGATCCGAACCGCAATGTCGCAGCAGCGCTCTCGCTTGACCAGTTCTACACGTTCGTGGATGCAGCACGCGGGTTTCTGGCTGAGCCGTCAATTGAGTGGTTCTTCGCAGAACCGACCCCTCCTGCTGATAAATCGGAGATAACCGGAGCGATTGCAGCGAGAGGCACCGATCTTCTTGCAGTCGTCTTTGAGATTCCTGACATGGTCGAGGATATCGTGTATCCGCAGTTGTACAAGATGGAGCAGTCCGTTCTCTCTATGCTTGCGGAGTATGAATTTGCTGTGCTCGGAAGCGCGGCTGCGGTTCTGCCCGCAGGCGGGACTGCTGAGAATGTCGTGCTGCTGATCGAACTTGTCTCAGGAGAGCTTCCCGCGCTGAAGAAACACATCGGACCTCCAGTGTACATGCGGAATCATGCAGAGCGGTTCAAAGCGAAATTCGTGGCTAAAAACACATTTTCTGGCGTGTATATCGAGGATGGTCGATATGTGGTCGATATTCATCGAAAATACAAATTGGCAAAGGATCTGCTGGAGTCAAAGCTCTCTTCATGCGCGCTTGGAAAACAGTTGCGCGAGTGCGTACGCGCAGGGTACGCGGTGCTCGAACGCGATGAGATTGCTGATACACTCGATTGTGAGTTTCTGAACAGGTTTTTAAGGAAATGACCGGAGGGAGTACGAAATCCTGAACAGGGAATTGCCCGAAGCGCAAGGTATTTCAATGCCGCGGCACAAGGGCATAGCACAGAGATATGGAGCCCACACCCGAATGAATCTGAAAATTCTGAATAAAACGGACACAGAACTGGAAATGGAGATCGCGGGTGAGACGCACACCCTGTTAAACCTGCTGAAGACGACTCTTCTGGAAGACGATTCAGTCGAGATCGCAACTTATGATATCAAGTATCTTGGCATCAGCGAGCCGATCATGTATATCCGTACCAGCGGCAAGGATCCGCTGCAGGCGGCACGGGACGCAATCAGCGAGATGGTTGCACTGTGCGACGAATTCAAGAGCGTCTTCGTTGGTCAGGCAAACATTTGAGACGAAGGTTTTATCAACAGACACATACTAGTGGGAGAATCGATGAGTGAAAGCGAAATCCTCGAAGGGATCACACAGGCAGAATCGGATGCGAAAGCGATGGTCGAGCAGGCTCATGCGACTGCGCGAAAGGCAGTTGCGGACGCGAGGGTAGAGGCGCGTGAAATTGTAAATAGTGCAGAGGTACGCGCCAGAGATCATGCTGACCAGTTGATAGATACCGAGAGAAAGAAGGTACTGGCAGATCGGCAGAGCATCATAGATCAGGGTTATGCCGATTCCGAAGCGATGAAGGATGCTGCATCCGGCAGGATCAATACCGCAGTGGATATTTTGCTCGTAGAGTTTGAGAGGGCGATTCATGCTAAAGCCGAAGCAGATGAGTAGAGTGCTGCTGGTCGGGCACAAGGATGTTCTCGAACAAACGATCGAGGTGCTCCACAGTCTGCATGGGCTGCATATTGAGGAGTATGAGGATGATGGTTATTTCAACATCGGAAAACCACTTCCCGGCGCGGAACAGGACTCAAAAGATCTCCTGAAATTACGTTCGATATCAAGTTTTCTTGGAATAGGGGATCCGTACCATAGACCAGTCGATGCTAAACAGCTGTCCTCCAGACTCAAGGAGAAGCTCGAAGCGCTTGATTCCACGGTTTCAGAGAAACTGAGTAGAAAGTCAGACATCGAGGCGAACCTGAAGGATGTGGAGACGAAAACCCATGACATCACACCCTTTTCCGGAATTACGATAGATTTCGATCTGTGCTCGGGATATGACTCGCTTCAGGTCTTTTCCGGAGTGATCAAGAAGGGAGCCGATATCGAGACTGATCTGAAGAATATCACGAGCGAATATCAACTCTTTGTCGGCAACACAGGCGTTATACTTCTATTCGTTCCGGTCAGATACGGAGCCGATGTCTCACACTTGCTGGGTGAATGCGAATTTGCGGAGGTCAAGATACCAGAGATATCGGGCGTACCTGATATGCTCCTCAGCGAACTCAAGAGCCGGCATGATTCACTCACAGCGGACCTCGGACTATTGTCGGTAGAGATCGATTCTATCAAGAGTCAGGAGGAGGAGTTCATCCTTTCAAGCGAAGAATTGCTTGCCATTGAAACGCAGAAAAAGGAGGCACCGCTCTTCTTTGCGGCGTCTGAGCATGCATTTGTGATCGATGGCTGGATTCCAGATGATGAGTTTACTCTCATGAAATCGAGAGTTTCCGAGGCAACCGGTGACCGGGTTCACATCGCGCTACGCGAAGAAGCAGCCGATGAGGTTGTCGCCGACGATACAAATATCCCGATCGAATACGACAACCCTAAGATTGTGAAGCCGTTCGAAGCGGTCATGAATCTCTATGCCCGTCCGAAATATCACGAGATAGACCCGACTACATTTGTATTTATAGCATTTCCACTTTTCTATGGAATGATCCTTGGAGATATCGGGTATGCATTAATATTACTTGGAATATCTCTCTATGGAAGATCCAAACTACATGGAGAAGGGTGGAACTCACTCTTCACCGTCCTGATCTACTGTAACATATCCACGCTCTTCTTCGGGATATTATACGGGGAATTTCTTGGATTCCCGCTGGCAGGGCTTCACGGGCATCCCGGACTGATTCCGGGGTGGGACACCGTGGCGATCATGCCCGGCTTAGGCGATGAGATTATCACATACCCGATCCACAGAACGCACGTTGTACTCACTTTACTAGTCGTGACCCTGATCGTAGGTGCGATACACATCAATTCAGGGCTTATCGCAGGATTCTATAATGTACTGAAGCGGCATGGCATGAAAGCAGCGATACTCGAGAAGATCGGCTGGATGGTGCTGCAACTCGGCGGAATCCTCCTTCTAGCTGGAATGGCAGGTGCAATCCCGAGCATAATTCCGGGTGCAGCCGTATTCGTAATTGCAGTCGGCATGCTGATTGCAGGCGAAGGTGGCACCGCAGTAATTGAGATACCATCCATCCTGAGTAACATCCTTTCGTATTCAAGGCTGCTTGCAGTCGGTCTATCATCGATCGGCATCGCGTCAGCAGTCAACATCATGTCAGGAATGATGTTTGAGAGTGGCGGGCTCTTCGTAGTCGTTGCAGTGATCATATTCATACTTGGACATACGATCAATACCGCATTGAGCGTGATTGCCCCCGGACTTCATGCGCTCAGGCTGCAGTATGTGGAATTCTTTACCAAGTTCTACGACGGTGGGGGCAGAGTATACAATCCATTTGGATATAATAGAACCTATACAGAGGAATAACAATGGCAATACCAGTAGATATAGCAGCAGCATCAGTTGACAATCTGATAGCAAATCAGAAAGGCTTGATGGCAATCGGCGCAGGGCTTGCAGTCGGACTCGCAGGGCTTGGCTCAGGTCTCGCTGAGAAAGACATCGGTTCCGCAGCGGTCGGAGCATTCACCGAGAAGGAAGAGCTCTTTGGAAAGGGCTTGATCATGACAGTCATTCCGGAAACCATCGTGATCTTCGGATTCGTTATCGCGATTATGATGATCATCTAACCATGGGACTGGAAAACGTCGTTTCCGACATCCTGAAGAGTGCACAGGATCAGGTCTCTGCGATCGATTCCGAACGTGACAGCGAGGTCTCAGCGATTATCGAGGAGGCGAAGCGCACAGGCGAGCGGATAACAGGCGAGATGGTTGCATCCGCTGAGACTGAAGCAGAGCGCATCCGCAAGCAGGAACTCTCAGGCGCGAACCTCGAGGTAAGGCGAATGATCCTGAACACGCGCAAGGAGATACTGGACGAGACCTATCGTCAGGCACTGGGGCGCATTCGTGAACTGGACAGTGAGCCACTCATCAGGTCGCTGATCCGCGCACACGAGGGAGTTGCCACGCGGGTCTACTCGAATCAGCAGGATCAATCGACCGTTAAGAACTTATGCGCTGAACTGCTCGAAGATAAGCTAATAGAGATCGACTATGCAGGTAACATCGACTGCATTGGTGGAATCGTCTTGGAAAACGTTGATAGAACCGTCAGGCTGGATCATACGTTCGATACCATCATGGACGAGGTCAGCGAGCAGTCGATGAAAATTATCTCTGAAACCCTGTTCGAGCAGGCATGACACTCGTCCTGTCGATCGGCGGCTCAGTTATTGGTGGCGATCAGGATCGGTTGTCAGAATACGCGGAGATACTCCAGAGGCTGGCATCTGATCACACGGTCTTTGTGGTGGTCGGCGGCGGTGAGACCGCCCGCGATTACATCAGTCGCGCCCGTATGTGGGGGGCTGATGAGGCATTCTGCGATCTGATTGGAATTGCGGTCACCAGACTGAACGCGCGTCTTCTGATCGCCGCGCTCGGTAATCGCGCGTATCCGGTTCCGCCAGAGACACATGAGGATGCCGCGATAGCCGTGCTCTCCGGGAGGATCGTTGTCATGGGTGGGACTGTTCCCGGACATACGACTGATGCGGTCGCTGCAATCCTTGCTGAATTCGTGCATGCCGATCTCATGATCAATGCCACCTCAACAGACGGCATATACACGAGCGACCCAAAAAAAGATCCAAATGCCGTCAAACTGGATAAAATCTCTCCGCGGCGGTTAATCGAGATCATCGCCGGCTCGAAGATGGAAGCTGGCGCGAATCTGCCGCTCGACATGCTTGCCGTAAAGGTGATCGAGCGATCGGGTATCCCCACTGTTGTTATTGACGGGAGGCGCCCCCAATCTCTTTTTGATGCTGTGCGCGGGAAATCGGTCGGAACACGCGTGCAGTGACATCGGGACAGTTCGAACAACGTAGTAAGACATTTATAGAATGACGTGTTTACGTAGAGTATCGTCTTGAACTTGAGTCTTATGGAAAGGCGATATGATGCTCTGTGCATACTGCGACATCAGAACTATCCTGATACACTGCTTTCAGAGAAACGAGGAATGATACGATGACCACTACAAAATATCTCACGAAAATTGAGCAAATACCTGAATTCGGAGATGAGGAGCGCGTTGTACTTAAGAAAGTTGCCGAAAAGTTTGCTTTCCGCACGAACAAGTACTATATGTCGTTGATAGGTTGGGACGATCCGAACGATCCGATAAGGCGCATCGTGATACCGGATGCCGAGGAACTCGACGACTGGGGGAGCATGGATGCTTCCAACGAGCGCACGTACACAGTTGCTCATGGTCTTCAGCACAAGTATGGATCCACCGCAGTACTTCTGGTAACCGATGTATGCGGCGGATACTGCCGATTCTGCTTCAGAAAGCGTCTTTTCACAAATGGTCATGACGAGATCTCTCGCGATGTGACCGATGGAATTCAGTACATCCGTCTGCATGACGAACTCACCAATGTACTGGTCACTGGTGGAGATCCGCTGATGTTATCCACGAATAAGCTGGAAAAGATAATACAACAGCTCCGTGAGATCGATCACGTACAGATCATCCGTATCGGGACAAAAATGCTTGCTTTCAACCCGCATAGGGTCGTAAACGACCATGCGCTGCTGGAGATGGTGCAAAAGTACAGCACTGACGAGAAGAAGATCTACATAATGACGCAGTTCAATCACCCCAGAGAACTCACGAATGTCTCTATTGAAGCGATAAACTCCCTGCTCGGGGCAGGTGCCGTGATCGCCAACCAGACTCCAGTGATACGCGGGGTCAATGACGACCCTAAAACCCTCTCAGCGTTGTTTAAGAAACTCTCATTCGTCGGGGCGACCCCATACTACGTCTTCCAGTGCCGTCCGACATCCGGAAACAAGACCTTTGCTGTTCCGGTCGAGGAGACTTACAATATATTCCAGCAGGCACTGAAAGACTGCTCGGGTCTTGCCAAGCGTGCCAGACTGATCATGTCGCATTCGACCGGAAAAATCGAGATTGTGGGACTGACAGATGAGCATATCTTCTTCAGGTATCATCAGTCAACCGATCCGGAGCAGATCGGGAGTTTCATGGTCTTCAAGCGCAATTCCGATGCGTACTGGTTTGACGATTATCGCGATCCGGTTGCAAAATACCCGGATTCCAGATCCGCTTCAAATATGTGAATTTCATAAATTTACGCAGATGTTGCCTTAAATCCATGCAATCGGTGGTAATATGTGGCAATCTGTGGCTGACAATGGCTTTTAGCCACAGATTAACACTGATTTACGCAGATTGGGGTTTTTATGCATATCTTTCAGAAAGACTGAAGATGAGTCTTGCCATACTTTTTGAAGTGAATGCCGGATTTCCGGGTGTCAGCGGGGGTTGTCACAATATTTTAAAGCGAGGTTAAGCACACCCTACATGAAGACCATTGCAATAAACGTCACATAAACCATAACAAACAGGAGACCACCTCTCCGGTCAATGACCCCCCGATATCGCAAGAAAAAGATCATAGCCATCGCCAGAAATACCATCAGAACGAGATCAGTTGTGATAGCCACACCATCTGTAAGTGGAATGGCGCGTATACTTGCGCCGGCTCCAAGGGCAAGCAGGATGTTTGCGACGTTGCTCCCGATCACGTTCCCGAGAACCATCATGCCATGCCCTTTCCGTGCGGCTGCAACCGATACCGCAAGCTCGGGAAGTGAGGTTCCCAGCGCAACCAGCGTCAGTCCGATTGCGGTGTCAGAGACCCCGAGTTCCGATGCGATACTGGTGGCGGCGTCAACCAGAAAAGTGCATGCCACAAGCACGCCTGCAACACCGAAGGCGGTCTGAAGCAACGGCATTGCGAGATCTCTCAGACTGCTGCAACCCGCGCCCTCCTGATCGGAATGCGATGATCTGTGCCTCATATACCCATCCCGAATATACCACAGATACGCAAGAATCAGCAGCAACCCGGTGGGGCGCGTGATTGCGTCACTGTACAGGAACCAACATGATGCAACGGCAAGCAGCAGCACATGAATCCTTGCATCGCGATAAACTTCGGCATCGATCGCTATCGGGCGGAGGATAGCTGCGATGCCGAGTATCAGTGCGATGTTTGTGATGTTTGATCCGACCACGTTTCCGATCGCAATCCCACTGGCACCGGTCAGCGATGAATACGCTGAGATCGCAATCTCCGGAAGCGAGGTTCCGATCGCAACTACAGAGAGCCCAATCATAAAATCAGAGACACCAATCCCCTTTGCAAGCTTTGATGCGCCGTTTGTGAACCAGTTGCTCGAATACGCCAGAAAGATGGCGGATGTCAGGAGAAGTGGCAGTTCTATTATCATGGAACTTTAATTGGTTTCATGGTACATAATCTTTATAATCACACACAGTAACATACCATCCGGAGGAAAAACATTGGCAAGAAAAGCGACCAGAAAAACCGATCGATGGAAGTCAAAGGAATGGTACCAGATCGTAGCGCCGGAGATGTTTGGCAGGGTAGCACTGGGAGAGACGTTTGCAGACGCTCCGGAGAAGCTGATCGGACGAAAGATCAACGTAACCGTTGGTGAGATTACAAACGATTTCTCGAAGCAGAACGTTAAACTCCGATTCAAGATTTCAGATGTGAGTGGGGACACTGCGAACACAAAATTTGTCGGGCATCAACTGGCAAACGATTATGTCGGATCACTGATCAAGCGTCAAACATCCCGCATTGATGTGAATCTTGAGGTGCACACAAAGGACGGGTATCGCCTGCGGATAAAACCAACATGTTTCACAACACACCGTGCAAAGACCAGTCAGATTGTGGCGATACGTGAAAGGGCAGAGGAACTTGTTCGCGATCGCGCAAAAAAACTCGATTTTGAGAAGTTGATAGAGGAAGTTATACAGGGAAAACTCTCTGCAAAGGTTTACCGCAGCGTTAAAAATATATATCCACTGCGCAGGGTGGAAATTCTGAAGACAGAGATCACACGTGCCCCAAGTGTGCAGTGATGTCACCATCCACGCGCATACGACCACCGTGGTTGCAACGTTGCTATAGTGCCAGCAGCTTTTTTAATCCGGTATGGGTTTGAGTATCGGGTCTGTTGTTTGTGGTGGGGGTATCGGGGGTGGCTCAGAGTCCGGAGCAATTCGATAGCCCCCACCCACCAATAAGGTTTTAAATCATTACACCATCAATCAATCCAACCCTATATTATTAGGAGGACGAACCATGGCATATGGAATCGAATTTGTACCAAACGACCCTGTTTTGAAGATAGCTCATTACGCTAAGATGGCTGAGCAGAACGGGTTCGACAATGTGTGGATCACTGACCACTATAACAACCGGGATGTGTACACCACGCTTGCGATGCTTGCAACCAACACCAACACGATCAAGCTCGGAAGCGGTGTCACAAACCCCTACACGAGAAACGTGGCAGTTGCAGCATCCAGTATCGCGGCCGTGAACGAGATATCAGGCGGACGTGCAATCCTTGGAATGGGACCTGGTGACAAGGCAACCTTTGACAAGATGGGAATCGAGTGGGTGAAGCCCCTCACCATGACAAAGGAGAGCGTTTCAGCAATGCGCGAACTCTTTGCTGGAAAGCCAGTCAGTCAGAAGGGTGAACTAGTATCACTCTCTGGCGCTCAGATGGCATTCCCTGCAGGAAACATCCCGATCTATCTTGGTGTGCAGGGACCAAAGATGCTCCAGCTTGCAGGAGAGATCGCTGATGGTGCGCTCATAAACGCATCCCATCCGGAGGACTTCAAGGTCGCGGTGAAAGAGATCAAGAAGGGCGCGGAATCAGCCGGCAGGAGCATGAAGGACATTGATGTGACTGCCTACGCATGCTTCTCAATTGACAAGAAGGTCGATAAGGCACTTAATGCTGCAAAGATCGTTGTCGCATTCATCGTTGCCGGATCGCCACCAATGGTTCTTGAGAGGCACGGCATCGACCCGAGCGTGATCGGAACGATCGGTGGAGCAATCGCGAAAGGTGACTTCGGAGCCCTGATGGGCGGCGCGGTCACAAACGAGATGATGGAAGCATTCTCGATCTACGGAACACCTGCTGACTGTGTGGCAAGAATCGACGAACTCACCAAGATGGGCGTAACACAGGTCGTAGCAGGATCACCGATTGGTCCTGACAAAGAGAAGGCGATCAAGCTGATCGGAAAGGAGATCATTGGAGGCTGAGTGATTTGCCGCCAAAGATTGTAGAGGTCATCGAGAATGGCGTCTGCACGGCTTGCGGGGCATGTGAAGCGGCATGCCCCCTCAACGCCGTTCACATAGAGTCTGAAGCAGAGGTGCCCAAAGACGAAAAGCGTGTCCCGAGCGCAAGCAGACGTGATCCGAATAATTTGACTTATTACGTACACGGCGCAGCATGTGAGGTCTGTGAGGACTGTCTAACCTGTTCAAGAGTCTGCCCCGTTGTGGATGGATTCCCGACAGACGAGTTTGACAACGTCCGAAGCTTCAGAGGCGGTAAGAGTGAGCTTCCGGGACAGGACGGTGCTGTCGTATCAGCAATTCTCAAATCCCTATTCGAGCAGGGTGAGATCGACTGTGCTGTCGGTATCAAGCGGGATGACGACTGGAATATCGAGCCATTCATACTGACGAAGGCGTCAGATGTTGATTTATCAAAGGGCACAAAGTACAGTTCAGCACCGGTGCTTGCGCAGCTTAAGGATGCGATGAAGAAGTACGAGAAGATCGCAGTTGTCGGAGTACCGTGTCAGGCTCATGGCGCCGCGCTTATGCGAGACAACATGACCGACCGAATCGTACTTGTGATCGGAATCCTCTGTATGGAGAGTTTCACAAGCGAGGCGCTCCGCGAAAACATCATCCCCAATATCATGGGGCTCGATCTCGAGAAGGTCGTGAAGATGGACTTCGGAGGAGGCAAGTTCTGGGCATACACCAAGAACGGAGACAACGGCGAGGAGCCTGAACCCCACAATGTTGCGATCAAGGAAGTCGCACCGCTTGCACGAACCCCGTGTCACCACTGTCTTGATTACACGGCATACTACGCAGACATCTCGGTTGGATCGGTAGGCGCGCCGGATGGCTGGAACTCAGTAATCGTCAGAACCGAGACCGGAGAGAAATATCTCAACAAGGTTAAGGGCATTGAATACATGGACGAACCGAAGCCGGGAATGTTCCTGATAAAGAAACTTGCAGATATGAAACACAAGAGTAATGCGCCAAAGGAAGGAGAGGCGCATTAGCCGTGCTTTTTATATCGGGCGCTTTCAGCCGTACCACATAGGGCATCACACCGTCCTTTCGAGCATTGCTGATCAGGTCGATGAGATTGTAATTGGGATTGGCAGCGCACAGCGCAGTCACGAGATTGAGAACCCTTTTACGGCAGGCGAACGTGTAGTCATGATCTCACGTTCGCTGAAAGATTTAGATATTGATTATTACGTAATCCCAATCGAGGATATACAGCGAAATGCGGTCTGGGTCTCGCATGTGACATCCATGACTCCGCATTTCGATCTCGCGTATACGAACAACCCGCTCGTCTTCAGGCTCTTTGAGGAGGCTGGGATTATGGTCAAGCGCTCTCCGATGTACCAGCGAGAGACGTATTCCGGAACCGCTATTCGGGAGCGTATGATTGCAGGGGTTGAGTGGAACCATCTCGTACCTGTTGCCGTTGCTCACACAATTGAGGAGGTCGGAGGAATTGAGCGACTGCAGGAGGTTGCGCGGGATGACGTGGAATGAACTGCAGGTGACGCATGAAACTCCGAACCCATGCCGCTTGCGGGATACTGCTTGCGACATTAATATCGCCCAAAGTATCGTTTGTACTCATCTGCTGGGCAGTGGTATGGTCAGTCATAAGCGACATTGATCACTACATTCCAACGGTGCGACACCGTGAGATTACTCATTCACTCGCGTTTGCACTCTTTTCCGGCGCTCTCGTGTTTGCAGTAGAAAAAACCCAGCTAAATTATGCGATTCTTGCATCGCTCTCTGTGACCACTCATCTCATGTTGGACTCACTGACTCCGAGTGGCGTTCCGCTGTGGATGCCATTCAGCGGGAAAAGAGTGCGATTCCCGATAATCGGGGGACACATAAGATCGGATAACTGGCTCGTAAATATCACAATCCAGATCGTCGCGGTTCTGGCGATATGCTTCATTCTCTTCTGAATCTTGGATGGCGGATGATCAGAATCGGAATCGCAAATATACTCAGTACCGGCATAAACTGCGCTTTTTTTATTGGCCGAACCAAACTGATACAACCCACAAACAAGGACTTAGCGCCTTGCTCACACTACGGTTTCAGAGATTTGAAAAAGCTCAAGTTGTGGCGGTGTGAAGTATAACACGATGAGCTTTTCAGTCTCATTGATCCCAAATAGGTGCGGAAAAAGGGCACTGTCTGGAAATCTAGTGATTTTCGTAATGGTCAGTTGGATGTACCACAACGCAAAAGACGTGAAGACTGAGATTGACAACACCCTTCGCGTCTCTGCGCCTTTGCGCCCTTGCGTTAAATTGGAAAACAATAACGCAAAGATGCAAAGATGCAAAGACGCGATGGCGCAAAGAACAACAGTCTCCGTCTGTATTTCACTGGAATTTTCGGTTGTGCCGGAAAAAGATCAACCAGAAAATTCTTCTCATCTTTAAGTACATCATCGTAGGATCCGTCTGTTTGGGTGTCACTCGTTATCAGTCTCCGAGAAGGTTTCCCAGAACTCCGGATGACGATTGTTGCCCTGACGTCCCGCTCGGCATGAACGGGCGCACTGCGGCTGCGAGGTTTGCTATCGTCATCGACTGCAGGATGACGTGACCCGGGCCTGTCAGCGTTGTCAGAAAGATGCCCTCTCCTCCAAAGAGCGATGTCTTGATCCCGCCAGCGCGTTTGATATCATATCCAACGGTGGCATCGAAGCCAACGACTGAGCCCGTGTCCACCAACACAGTCTCACCGTCGGAGAGATCTATCTCAACGAAGTCTCCGCAGGCGTGTATGAAGACGGTCCCGTCTCCGCTAAACTTCTCGAGGATGAACCCTTCACCCCCGAAGAATCCGGCTCCGAGTTTCTGTGTAAATGATATGTCCAGATCCACGCCGCTTTCTGCGCAGAGAAACGCGTCTTTCTGTGCCATAAAGACATTTCCATGTAGTTCGATCGGTCTGATCCTACCTGGAACGTTTCCTGCGAATGCCACATAGCTGCTGCTGCCGGATGGTGTGAATTCGGTGAGAAAGAGGGATTCTCCGCTGAATTTCCGCTTGAGACCGCCGAGTAGTCCGCCTTTCATCTTTGCCTCCATCCGCATGTCCGCGCTCATGTGGTTCATCGCGCCAGCCTCGGCGTACACCATCTCGCCTCCGTCCAGATGAATGGTTACGACCTCCAGATTGTCTCCTGTGATTTCATATCTCATGACTAACCACCTGTATGGGTCTGATTTGAAACTTACAACATATAAATCATCTGATTATTCGGGACTGTCATGAAAGAATCGATAACTGAGCCATTGCCCGCTCCTGCACCTCAGAGAACAGGTTTCTGCCATGCGCATCGATCCCAACGATGAGCGGTCCGAAATTGTGCACATCAAAAACCCAGACCGCCTCCGCCATGCCGAGATCGAGCCAGTGCACATCACGCACCGAATCGATGTGATTAGCCGCTATCGCCGCGCATCCGCCGGTGTATGCGAGATACACGCACCTACCCCTCATCGCGTCGGTGACCGACATCCCGCCCTTGCCGATTGTGGCATGTACATGAAATCGATTGAGAAGATCAGGGGTCTGCGAGTTCAACCGGCTGCTTGTGGTGGGTCCCGCCGCAACAACTCTCCATTCCGCATCCTCGCAAGTGTTCCCACCCCCACCTTCTTGTTCCCTGCGCATGATCGGTCCGCAGTGGTAGATCGCAGCACCATCAAGATCGAACGGAATTTCGGGCGAGTGGAGTATGCGCTCGTGCGCCCGGTCTCTGGCTGTTATGATCGTTCCGCTCAGATATACGAGATCGCCTGCATGCAACTGGAGGATATCGGAGCGGGTGAGCGGGGTATTCAGATTGTGGGTGGTCATGGTGCTTGTTTCTGACACGAGGGGTTAAAAATACGTGTGGTGTGGGCGACCCAGCCGTCCCACTCCGGTCTGGAGTTCAGGGGCATCCGCGGAGGTCATGCGAATAGGATGGCTCTTCGCTAGTTCATGTGGGCGAAATGGGGGTTAAGATATCCTATCAAAGATACATCCTGGTGCTGAAATCCTGGGCATTTCGATAACAGTAGGGGCTCTGCATTCAATACGCCCCTCCTGTGATCTGCTTCAGTTGATGTTGGGGGCATCGTATTAACCACACGAAACAGCGGAGAGCCAGACCGCATAGGATCGGGCAATCGCGGATTTGGGCGAGGAGTTCATCAAAATAAATTCTCCTTCCGCACCCCATTCGAACCATTGCAAATTTTGCAACAGTTGCCTCATGTAGCAGTCCCTCTGTGTCGTACACGTTCGTAGGGTTGCGGGATATGCCTGACTTAGCAACCCGAAACAGTTCCACCATCCACATGATTGATCAACCAGACCGTTCCACCCACCATCCACACCTGAATCCGCGTCCTGCCGCCCTCTGTCCAGTAGCGGATGATCTCGTCACCGGGCTAGGATTCCAGGTTAGGATGTATTGCTATTTTTGGCACAACCGAAAATTCCAGTGAAATACACACGGGGACTTTTGTTCTTTGCGCCATCGCGTCTTTGCACCTTTGCGTTATTGTTTTCCAATTTAACGCAAGGGCGCAAAGGCGCAGAGACGCGAAG
>JAYEFS010000186.1:0-3515 GCA_034658695.1 Methanobacteriota archaeon
TCACGTGCCCATGGGTGGCACTCGTCAAAGGTTGCATTCCGTGCAGCCTGCGACATGAGCCAGGCCATCACAAGCGGATACTTCAAGAATGTGCCGCCGTTGGGGTGATCCGTAGTCATAATAGACTTCCACGTGTCTTTCACGAGCAAGAGAATCTCAAGACCCATTGCCCACTGGACGCTGTGTATCGGGTTACTCTTGAGGTACGTGAATGGGAGTATGCCAGATCCGCATTCCAGCTCCACATCGGTATTCGACCATTTGTTACCGGTAAGAGCATAGAGGTTGTGTATTGCCGGTCCGTCACCGGTCATGACAGTTGCCTCTCCGAAAGGAACGCAGCCACTGTCCATAACAATGTAATCGGTCTTGTTCACGTGATCAATGACTTCCTTTGTTCCGGACTCAAAGTCGCCCCAGCTGGTTCCACCGAAGCTGTTGAACTGCGCATGAGTGAGGTACACCGACTCCAGTCTCTTGGGATCGACTTTTGTCTCTGCCCACTCGACGTCGAGGTTCTGGTTTGGCTTGATCTGGCTTGGAATCTTAAGCGAGTCCCGTGTGATCTCGTAGCATCCGGGCTGACCTAAGTTGTTGCAATGCAGATGCATCGCCATCGGAAGACCGAGACGCTCATTAATCTCGCACAAACCTTCTATAACTTCTCTTGAGGTGATCCCGAAGTGGATGTTCGCCTCATCGAGCGATCCGACGTTCTCTGCCCATCCCCAGTTCTCAACTCCTGCCGGGTTTACGCACTTGATTCCGTAGGTCTTGTGAGTCTTCATCATCCACGCAACGTAAGCGCAAGCCCGGTCCATCTCGCCGTCTCGCAGGTAGCGCATGATAAACCAGTTGTTGCCAAGCACAAGGTAGCCGCCCGTATCGAGCATCGGAATCGAGCGCATCTCTTCGTGCGTGTGACGGGCTTCAAGCGGCGGGACTGCTGCTTCAAAGACCGTGGTGTAGCCCATCTGCGAGTACTCGTATCCCTCCATGTAGACGGATGGCACCGTGTAACCGGAACCTGAGTGGGTAAGCGGAGTCTTCTTCCGGTTCCACTTGTAACTATCCTCAGGACGCATCATCCGTCCGCCGTTGACCTTTGCTCCTGCAATGTGGGAGTGTGAGTCAACGCCGCCCGGCATAACGGTCATGCCCTTCGCATCGACCACTTTCGCGTCTTTCATCTCGGAACCAGTTAGTTCTCGCACAACCTTTCCGTTCTTGATAAAGACATCCATCATCTCCCCGTCGATCTCGTTTAGCGGGTCAAAGACGTAGCCATTCTTGATTGCGATTGTTCCGTTTCCATTACTATTTGCCATGATTCACGCCTCCCTTTTCTCGAGCCATATAGCGTCCACAGGACAGATCATGGCGCATGCACCGCAGCCGCCACAAAGATCCTGGTCGTACACCGTAACAGTGCCATCCACGACCTCAAGAAGCGGCTTTCCATCCAGTTCGTTCAAATGCCCTGCAGCAAGATACGGGTCTGATGCCGCGTTTACCGGACAGACTATAACGCAGTTCCCGCATCCGAGACAAGCATCGTCGTCCGTTACCAGAATCGATCTCCGCACCGGTTTTGGGGTTGGCACGCCAAGGAGCTTCTTCTCAAACGGCTTCTTCTTAGCCATCTCCGGAAGAATCGCACTCTTTGTTACGGTTATAGCATCTGTCGGACAGGCAACTGCACACGCACCACAGTAGATGCATGCATTCGGGCGCTGGGTGATCTTCTCGACCCTCTCGCCGGGTCCCCAGTCGCGGGTGAATAGTGCATCACATGGGCAGATGTCCACGCAGGCAAGACAAGTCTGACAGAGATCGTCGTCCATCTCCCACTCGCCTGCAAAGGGCTTCTCCACAGTGATTGCGCCGACCGGACAGACCGCCTCGCACCAGCCACAATGGATGCAATAATCCTGCTCGATTGTAGTCTCACCCTCGATGCCCGTGCTGTTGTCGTTTGCAAGCCGCCGCGTAACCGTGATCGCATCCTGCGGGCAAACCTCTTCGCAGAGGCCACAGTGCGTACAGTCGTCGCTAACAGTCGTTGGCTTTATGGCACCGCAGAGATATGTCTCATCCTTTACAGGCTCACCAGCCACTCTCATCTCCAGTGCACCGGTCGGGCAGACCTTGGCACACATTCCACACACTATGCAGGCATCTGGAACACTCTCCAGGAAGTCCTGATCAACAAGACCCCTTGCAACAGCTCCCGCCGAGCCGATCACAAGAGCGTCTTTCGTACAAGTCAGGAGGCACGTCCCGCAGCCGATACACTTCTCCGGGATATATGCCAGTTGCTTGTCATCTTTCGTCTGAAATATTAATTCGTTCATACATTTCCTCCATAATCACGTGTACATGCGCCGCAGAGAACTTCATCACCATGACTGACAAAGGATTCGCCGCACTGTTCGCACATTTTTACGCACTTGGTAGGCCTTACAGGAATTGCAATGTCAATAATCTCGTGACTGTACACACCGTCCCCGGATTTCAGCAGTTCAGGGATTACGTCTTCGTGAGGGACCTTTTCGGCATTCAGGTACCACGCATGCAGTTTCGGGTATTTTTCGGTCTTAGCGGGGTCAAGATATATCCTGATCCCACGCGCAGACGTCACACCCGGTGGAACTTGCAGGTTCACCACAACCGCCATCTTTCCAAAGTCCGCGATCCGCATCCCATTGTTTCCGATGGTTGCGCCTGCAAGGATCTGAAAAGCATCGGGAATGCAGTTAGAGGTCTCACAGGTCACATATATGCGCTCCCCATCCTGGAAGCCGAGCACATCTTGTGCGATGTTAAACATCTGAATACCGATGAACGCACCTGTAGCGAGGTATCCGTGAAACGATACCACACGTTCTATCTGTAAAAGCAGTTTCGGGTCTTTGATTTGTTTTATGATCTCGTCCATTGTGGGAACCCCCGGGCATGAGGGCCCAGTTGTTTCAATGATAGATGTTTGTTTGACTTAAAATATCAATCATTGTTATTTTACTTAAACTTAACGATACCTAACGATACCCTACGCTATTCCGGATAACTGCTGACCGGTTTTAAAACAAGCTTTGGGGGTAATTAATCGAGTTTCCTGGTAAGTTCCCAGTGCCCACCTTTTGCAGGACCCACCCGCCGGAGATATTGTTTGTCCTTCAGTGTCGCGATATTTTTGTCAATGGAACTTGGTCTGATGCCAACGGTTTCTGACATCTCTTTTTTAGAGATAGATGGATCTTTCTTGATGAGGTGCAGTATCGTCTTCTGGTGTTCGGTCAATTTTTCTACCTCCCCATCTACCTTTTCTACCTCCCCATCTACCTTTTCTACCTCCCCATCTACCTTTTCTACCTCCCCATCATCCGGTTCCGTATTATAGAACACAACTTTGAAAAACCCCTCGTAATCCCTGAATTCGGGCTGCACCAGACCCCGTTCTTCAATATACTTGCGTATCCGCAGTATTCCAGTGCCATATCCTTCGATCATTCCGG
>JAYEFS010000187.1:0-14095 GCA_034658695.1 Methanobacteriota archaeon
ACGGAAATCACTGGATTTCCGTAATGGTCAGTTGGATGTGCAACAACGCAAAAGACGCGAAGATTGAGATTGGCAACACTCTTCGCGTCTCTGCGCCTTTGCGTTAAATCAGAGAAACGCCAAGACGCCAAGACGCGAAGGCGCAAAGGATGAATAAGTCTCTTCTGACATCTTTTGAAAACCACAGAATCCATCAGAATCAGGAAAAAACCACTAAATTTGTACATACACCTCAACTTTAGAAATTATATTTTAATCCAATAATCGCCGGCATCTACTGGTAGGTGTACCCTTTTCGGAGATATTTTCGAATAAGCATTTAAAATATCAAGTCTTGAATCTACACACTTTCCATTTTTCGCTTTTTACGTGCATAACGTACGACTAAAAGTTCGATAAGTACGATCAAGAGTGTAGGGTGGACGACTGAGCAGGAATTGCTGACACACCACAATCTCGCAAGTCCCCCACCCCGCAGCATCACATCTCCTCAAAGAGCCGCTTGACCCACTCTGCAACCTCCACCCTCGCGCCAGCGCCATCCGGTTGCGGAATGTAGGGCTTTATGTCCAGAACCGGTGTTCCATCGATCGCATCAAGCCCCTTCACAATGAGGCGGTTTCCATCCCTCTTGACAATCTCAACTACGGTTATTCCGATCGGGTTTGGACGAAGCGGCGTGCAGAGAGCGAATATCCCGATATAGGGCATATCTGCCCGCCCCTTCGGATGCGTCTTCATCCTCACAGCTCCTGATACTCCTGTCCGATGCAGAAAGAATATGATCATGGCGTGAGAGAACTCGTCAAGCCCGTCCAGCGCATCTGTGTACTGCTTCTCCAGAACAACCTCTGATTCCACGTGATCCCAACTCTCGACTGCGACGGGATAGTTTAGCGGAGACTTCACAATCCCGATCTCTTTTGTCATGAATCTCCCAAACGCATCCGAAATCATCCGAAGGTGGTCGAAAGCAAGTTTCGGGATACGGTCTAAATCGAAGAGTTCGGCGTCAGATGCGTCGGTTCCCGCACAGAGCGTTCCGGACCCACTCGCAAGATAGCATGCCGAGACCGTGTGCCCGCGCGGGTCTCTCGCCGGGTCCGAGTACACGCCAACAAGCCGCACGATCTCGATATCGAGCCCGGTCTCCTCCTTTGCCTCCCTGATCGCAGCATCCTCCATGCACTCCCCGATCTCGACGAACCCTCCGGGAAGTGCATAACTGTCCCTGAACGGGTCGTTCTTGCGTCTGATCAAGACGATCTTCTGCTGGTACGCAATTATAATGTCCACTGTGAGCGCTGGTGTCGGTGTCGATGTTGATGTCAGTGTTGATGTCAGTGTTGATGTCAGTGTTGATGTCGTGTCCATGTACCTGATCCCTTCTATGTCGATGTCGTATGTGTTTAGCTGAGGCGAAAAAACCACGAGATTAACACAGAAATCTTGTGGAAATCTGTGTAATCTTGTGGTTAGCTAAACACGTACTCGATGTTTATATCTCTGTATATCCCGTTATGTTGAGAGGTACAATACCAGTAGCGATAAGAGCGCCATTATGAGAAGAATCACGATTGCCTTCTCTTCCTTCGCAATCATTCCGAATCCACCGGTTGCATCACGATCAGCCGCCCTACTTCATCTGCAATGTACTCGTATCCACTGGCAGCAAGCGACTGGACCAGAATCTCTTTTACAGCAGTTATCGACTCGGAATCACGGAAACCATGCTCGATCATGATGTTGTCGCCGTTGATATCGATATGCTCGACAATATGCATAGTTTCGTATGTGTGCTTCAGGTATTTCAGAAAATCCATCTGTTCAGCGGAGTTTTTCATGACCCCTTCCAGAATGGTCGTATCCACAGGTGTATTGTGGGCGAGCAGGTCCTCAAACTCGTGCCTGTGTATCGTGACCATGTTATAGCCCGAATTCCTGTGCAGATCGACAATTGTTTTCCAGAAGTCCGGGTTTTCCCGTATTTCGCTTATTACTCTATGCAGACCTCCGAAATGGCGTATCAGATCATCGCACGCCGCATCTAAGTCGTCCTTTCGCTGCAGATCCATGCGGATCGATCTCGTCCTCCTGTCAACCCTCGCAACCCCTAGATGCTTCTGCCGCGCGAGGAACAACCCGACCATTCCGGAGAGGGACTCGTTCAGTTGCATGCTTCTGCCGGTAATTACAGAGATTGCAGTCTTTGGTGCGACATCGTTGTCATATTCCATGATTATGGTCGTCTGCCAGCCGTATTCCTTCCATTTACGATTGAGATGATCGATCAGCTCGGATATCCGGTTGATGATGAGTGGATCGATGATGTCATCCAGAATCTCGGAATCGATGATTATGTCCTCTGTGCTCTTCAGGAACCATTCAAAGAGAGGATAGTCGATCATTGCGCAGAAACCATCCTCAATTAAGAGTTCCCGTGGTGACTGGTACCGGTCATCCATGTTCGCATAACGCGCCGCATTGAGCGATCCATAGCGCTGGACAAGCAGATCAACGAACTCGATTATCTCCCGAATCGTTTCACTGAAATTGCCGTCGTGCTGCTCGACCAACGGCTCAAGTTGCTTCAGATGCTTTGCTTCGAGCGAGATATTTTTTCTGGATGCTGCCATGTGTAACCACCGCGTGGAATGTTCTCGGTCATAGTATGTTATAAAAATTCTAATAGATATATCTTTCGAGAGCGAGTCGGCGGGAGATGCAGGGTGAGATTGTGGGAATGGGGTGCAATATGCTACTCCTTTATCAGGTGAATCGCCGTTGACTTGAACGAGACAACGATCTCCGCGCCCGTATCGAGTCCGAGATCGCTTGCTGACTGCTTTGTTATGAGGGCTGTGAGTGGAAAGTTGCAATCACAGTCGATTCTGAGGCGGACCATCGCCCCGAACGGCGTAACTTGAGTAATTGTGCCCGAAAAGGAATTCCTTGCGCTGCTCACCCCCGCAGTCTCCGGTGTCCCGATCACGATGTCCTCGGGGCGGATGCAAGTGCGAACCAACTCCCCTGCCGCGTAGTCAGAGACCGCAACGATTGTATGCCCGCCAAGATCGATTTCTGCAAGCCCGTCCGTGTTCGATACGACCGTTCCGTCGATTATGTTCTCGACGCCAACAAAGTCGGCAACCTCTTTTGTTGCGGGTCTGCTGAAGACTTCCTCGGGCTGCCCCACCTGCACGATTCTGCCAGCAACCATAACACCGATGCGATCCGCAAGCATCATCGCCTCGGACTGATCGTGGGTCACATGGATCGTTGTCAGCCCGAACTCGTGGTGGATTCTCTTGAGCTCGTCCCTGAGCAGGTTCTGGGTCCGGTTGTCGAGCGCACTTAAGGGCTCATCAAGGAGCAGTATCCCAGGCTTTGCTACGATCGCACGTGCGAGCGCTGCCCGCTGCTGCTCCCCACCGGAAAGCGTTATCGAATAACGGTGCGCCAGATGCGATATGCCCATGAGATCCATTATCTCCTGTGTCTTCCGGATCCGCTCATCGTGCGGGACTTTTTTCATCCTCATACCAAATTCTATGTTCTCTCTCACGTTCAGATGCGGGAAAAGCGAATAATCCTGGTAAACAAAACCAATCTCCCTCTTTTCCGGAGGAAGGTCTGTAATGTCTCTGTCACTGCTAACAATTGTGCCACTGTCAGGATGGTAAAAGCCAGCGATTAATTCGAGCAGCAGCGTCTTTCCGGATGCAGTGGGTCCCAGGATCACAAAATACTCATTTTCCTGGATGCGCAGGTCGATATGAACTGAGAAATCCTTCCAGTCTCTTGATAAGTCGTTAATCTCGATCATTTTGTCATTCTACTCTGTTACTCATACATACTCAATATTGTGTGGATGTCTACATATAAAACCACGAGATTAACACAGAAATCTTGTGAAGATGGCTGCGCCGCTGTTTCGCAGACTGTGTAATCTTTGGTCCATACTATGCAGTGAGCAGGTTCTGCCACTCGTCTACGTCAGTTACGAATCATCGCTGCATAGCGTCCAGCGCATTCAGCACATCCCTGGAATCATGCTTGAGTTCAATTCTGCGGCTTCTGCCGTGCATGCCCTCTGTTACGAGATCGGCATCGATCAATCGCAGTGATGTGAGCTTCGCAAGCATCGTATGAAACCTTGTGTAGCCGAGTCTTGTCGTCTCGTGAAACGCTGTGTAGACGTCGCCTGCGATCACTTCCGAACTCGTCTTCTCTGCGAGAATCGCAAGGATCGCTTGCTCACCGCTGTTCAGTGTTGCGATTGTGCGCGACAGATGTAAAATTCGCGATCTCTCATAAACTGAACGCACATCGTCCGCTGAGATGCTTGTGCTCGCCCTTTGCTCAGCAGATAGGGCTGATCTTTTGAGAAGATCGATTCCCACCCTGATATCACCTGCTTCTGACGTGTAATTGGAAACAAGATCTATAACATCCTCAGAGATCACTCCGGAGTAGAATCCGAGCTTTGCTCGGTTGTAGAGAATACCTCTGATCTCATCCCAAGCATATCTCGGGAATACGATCTCTTCGGGCAGGAAGATTGAGCCTACCTTCGGATCGAAGACGTAACTCAGGTTGTCGTCGCTCAGGATTGCGATTACGCCGATCTTCGTTCCGGGATGAGTTTCGTGAGCACGCAGTAGTGAATAAAGTATATTGTCCGCCTCTTTTTCGTGAAATAGATAATTTATATCGTCAAGCGCCACAATCAGGATCTTCTCGTTCTGGACGAGATATTTTGCCACCTCGTCAAGCAGTTTCTTGAACGAAACGCCGGACGATGGCGGTGCATGCCCGATCAATCTCCGGAAGATCTCTGAGAATATCAGGTATCGGGTCTGATTCGCCTGGCAGTTGACATGCACAGTGATCACGTTTGACGCATGTTCGCCCAGTTCCTCAAAGACCTTCCTGACCGCTGTTGTCTTACCCGTGCCTGGCGGACCCACGCAGATTGCGTTGAGCGGGCGCATCCCCGCAAGCGACGGGCGCACTCCGAACATGAGCGATCTGAGCTGCGAGTCCCGGTATGCGAACTGCTCGGGGATATAATCGAATTCAAAGAGTTCGCCTCGCCTGAACAGGGTTTGATCCCAGAGCAGGGTTTTTCCGGGCATGGTTATGTTATTTCTGGTGAATATTAATAATGATTTGGGGCACAATCGAAAATTCCAGTGAAATACACCCAGAGATTTTTGTTCTTTGCGCCATCGCGTCTTTGCGTCTTTGCGTTATTGTTTTTCAATTTAACGCAAGGGCGCAAAGGTGCAGAGACGCAAAGGATGAATAAGTCTCTTCCGACATCTTTTGAAAACCACAGAATCCATCAGAATCAGGAAAAAACCAGTTCACGAGATTGACACAGGAAGATTGTGGCATATACAAGATATTGATGATATGTTTACATGTACGTGTTTAGCTAACCCCGTACATGATTTACAATCTTCTCCGGTTGAGTTCTGCGTATAGTGTGACGCAAAATTGTGGAATCAAGTTCGGGACTATTATCTTCCGGGAAACTGAGCCCAAGTTCCTGAGACTACGCTGATTCTATGCACGCCACCCCATGCACCCTCACCGAATATTGCCGAGTATCTCCTTATGCGCAAGCACGAACCAGAGCACGAACGGGACTGCGACCTCGCCAACCCCCATGAATACCATGATGATCTCCGCGATCGCCGAACCACTGAAGTTCATCGGAAAATGTGAGACAAAATCGAGGACATGCATGCAGAAGAGCACGAATACACCGATTGCGAGCATCTTTGTCCTTCGCACCAGATCAACTCCCGGCGTCGCAAGGATGAGCGCGATCAAGGGGATTATGTTGAAGTTCGCGAGATGTGCATTCTCCATCTTGATCTCGAATCCGCGGCACAGAAAGTACGGCGCGCCCTCCCCAGTGACCAGTGTTGTGTGGTAGCCCATGACCCAGAGCACGCACTTCGATGCCCATGCCAGAAGCGTCAGATATATCTCGCCCATCGGAATCCAGATCAGGAAGAAGACGAAGGTGAGCGCCAGGAATCTCACGAGGAGGGTTGTGAGAAATTTGGTCCTGTCAGTCATTTCACCACCCGATCCACCCAGATGAGCCAGATCGCGATCACGAAGACGATGAAGATTGTCTGCCAGAGGTAGGTATGCACATAATCGAATATCTCGGGGTACCATAGCCCAACAAATGCAAGAACCACGAGCCGCACCATGTTAATCGCATACAGGGATGGAATTCCGAGAGCAATTCCCGTGAGCTTCTTCTTTACGTCAGTGGGATACGCGAGGACACAGGATACGTACACGATGGATCCGAACATGGCTGTGCACTCATCGATGATTTTGAGCGATAAACCTTCCATTATCACGTTGTTCCCGCTCACAACATTGCTCACGCCGAGGATGTGCAGCAAGAAACCAAGAAGAGACGCCGTTATATTCTCAAGAAAAGCAAAACGATCCATGAAATAGTAGTACAGCAGATAAAAAAAGGTACAGAGGGCTATGAACGAAACGATGAACTTTATCGCATCTTTGTTCAGATTGATATAATCGATCAGGTCGTCTTTTGTGATCGCGCTTCTCATCAAACGGTTGTGATGCTTAATCCGTCATAACCATTCCTATCAGCTTCGTAAATAGATTCGAGAAGACCATGTTCCGGATGTTTGTGAACTTCAATTGTCACACCGTGTGTGTTTGGCTGATGGGGATATCTACACAATATGGGGTGCGTGCATGTGTTCGTTAAATTCGGATGCAGAGAATCCGGTCATGGCTTTTATCAGCATATCGTCGCCTAACGCTCGACCAATGTTTAGTATATTCTATATGATATATCTAATTTAATTTAAAGCTTTTTTGATAGGGGTGAACGTTGGTTAGCAACAAGTCTACTGCCAATCTTTCGTATCAATGCCCTCCCCCGAGCAAGCCGACCAGAACCACGACGAGAACGCCCAGAATAACCATCTTCGCAACGGACACGACGATGTTCTGCTTCGAGAGTCTTCCTGAGTAGATTCCAAGCGCAACCAGCGCCGAGAGGCTTGCCGCAATCGATACCGCAAGCGCATTCGACTCGACGAGTATGAACGGGGTGATCGGTACCAGTGAGCCTACAAAACTTGCGCCACCGTGCGTGATTGAGTCCAGATAGATCTTCCGCCGGGTTCTCCTCTCGATCTTCGTTCCGGTCAGCTTCCTGAGGAGCGGTCGCTCCTTCTCAGCCAGTTTGGCGTACTCAACCGTGCTCTCTGCAAGATACGAGCCTATGCCGTTTGTCACAGCGAGCGCGACTGCGACACCGATTCCCACATGCACAACCCCTTCGTTCGGAGTGCCCGCGGTTGATGCCCCGATTACGCCCCCGAGCACCGCAAGAATGCCGTCGATGCTGCCCAGAATGATGTAACGCCCCTGTTCCGACTTGGTCATGGCTCTTCTGCTTCGCGTAATTTGATCAGTGCAAATATACAATAATTGATAATGTCCCGATATTCGGACTCAATACCCTCAGAAACTTTCGGAGCGTCTTTTGACTCCTCCAGACTGCGTATTCTGCACACTTTGACGAGTATCTGATCCGTTATCGATGGAAGCCTCATTTGCCTCCACGAATCGCCGTAATCAGCGTTCTTCGCAACCATCAGTTCCCTGAGTTCCCTGAGAATCTCGTCGTATTCCTCGATCGTGTTTGGTTTTTGCGACATGCCTGCAACCTTTATTCAGCCCATCACATCGAAAAGGTTTGCATCTACTGCGCCCTGATCAGCGGAACACCGATACCATCAAATCCCGTATCACTGCCTGCGACCAGTTTCGCGCCCATAATGTTCGCGGTGGCTGCTGCAAACGCATCAGCGAGCGATAGTCGATGTTCCCCCTTTAGCCTGCCAGCCTCCCTCCATATCGAGTTATCCGTGACCGGAACAATTTTTAACCCGTAAGATCGTAGATTTGCCTCCTTTTCCTCTGCTACTATCGGATCTCTCCGATAGAGGATATAGTAAAACTCTACAAGGTTCACGATACTCAAATACCCCTCCAGACTACCCTCCAACACCTTCTCAAGCAGCTCCTCCACAATGTCCGCACCAGCCTCGTCAAGATAAAATATCAGCAATGCTTCGGTATCAAAAACAATCATTTTATAGACTCCAACTCTTCCTCTCTCTTTGCATCTGCTTCTCTTGCGTCTTTCAAAATACTGACCGCAGTTTCACCTTCGAACATCCGCCGTAAAGAGCCGCGTTCCTCTGAGATCGCCGACACCGGCTTAAACAGAACACCATCATCCTTCTCGAGCACGAGCGCACGATCCTTGAATCCGAACTTCACCCTGAGATTCTTTGGAATCGTTGCTTGACCTTTTCTGGTTATACGTACAACTGCAGCGTTCATGGTGATACCTTCATGTTTTGTATTACTTAAGGGCTGTGGTAATACTATAAGTCTCAGGCAACCAAGTAACCACATCAAGCAACCACACCAACGTAACCACATCAAAACGTTTATCCATGCTCGCAGAAGACGCTGAGATTAATGAAGATCGGCGTCATCGCAATTCAGGGAAACGTGGCGGAACATGTGAGCGCGCTGGAGCGCACACTCGCCGAGCGAGACTGCCATGGTGAGGTCATCACAATCAAGCGTAGCGGGCTCGTTCATGGTTGTGATGCGATCGTTCTGCCGGGCGGGGAGAGTACCACGCTTGCGCGACTTATACAAAGAAAAGGCATCGCCGCAGAGATCAGGCATGCGATCGGATCAGGGGTTCCGATACTCGGGACGTGCGCGGGTCTCATACTCCTCGCAAAAGAGAATCTGCTCGGGGCAATGGATATTGAAGTCAGAAGAAACGCATTCGGGCGGCAGTGCGACTCATTCGAAGCATCCCTCGATATAACGGGTGTCGGAAAAGCGTTTCCAGCGGTATTCATCCGTGCGCCAGCGATCGTGCGATGCGGAGGCGAGGCGTCTGTGCTTGCGCGGTTCGGGGAGTATGTGGTCGTCGCACAGCAGGATTGTATGCTTGCGCTCGCATTCCACCCGGAGATAGTCTCGGATACACGGGTGCACCATTATTTTTTGGAGATGATCCAATCATGACATCAGGGGATTTGTCATGAACGCGGATCACTACCCATCTTTCCGGTCCCATCCCAGGTAGCGCGTCTTTACGCTGTCGATCTTTGGGTGGTGATGCAGGTCGAATGGAAGCATCTCGTGGATGAGATACCTGCCCCATAGATAATAAGACCCGATATATGCCACCAGCCCGAGCGCCATCCATGCGAGCAGCGTGTAGCTTCCTGCGAGTTTGTTGGTCAGGATACATATCGCCGGGACGAACAGGATCGGTACGAATACCCAGGTCCATGAGCCGGAGACCTTCCACAGGTCGTACTCGGCTGTTACGGCGAGCCACCAGACCACATACAGAACCGTCAAGACATACGGTGTGTATCCGCGGGTGTCCTGAAGCAGGAATATGAACACCCCGAGCGTGATGTTTGCGAGCAGGACTATGTGCATGAATGCTGTCACGCTTGTGCCGCTGAGACTGCCCGCGTCACGAGGCGGGTCAGCAGGTCCGATCTGCCGTCTCAGATGCTCGATGTTCCTGTTCATCGCATCGAGGCGGTCTTTCATCATCTCAAAATCGACCTGAACCGATGCGACCTCGCGCAGTACCGGCTCGATTCTCGGATAAAAATAATCGAATGCGAGATCGATTGACTCTGCGTAGAGCACCGTTCTTCGCGCAAAGAGAACCGCGCTGTTCAAAACCCCGATTCCGATTATGAAGATGATCAGGTTGATTGCAAGATCGAATCCGTTGAAATCGCCTGTGAGATTGAAGATAATTGGAAATATCGAGACATAGATAAGATAGATCGAGGCTATGATCATGCAGAATACGCCGAACTTCTCTCTAACAGAGATGCCGGGTCTCTTCACTTCTCGATTGCCGGGTTGCATAGTCAAAAGATCGAACCCGAGCATACTTTATCTTTTCGCGCTGAGAATATACATCAGGATACATACAATAAAGATCACGAGTCCGAGCGATTTCACAGACTGCACAAATTTCTTAACGAATCCGTACTCTCTGCCGTATTTTGTGTATGTCTCGCCGTCCTGCACGTCCTCGATGAAGTATCTGCCAAACGATCTGATCACAATCGGTTCTCCGCCGATCTCTACAGCCTCCCCGCAGACCTGATCATCCGAGACCACCCAGTCATCTGTTCGCGACCCGGCGACGGCATCACCTTTCGTTTTGAACCCCTGTTCAGAGACGCTGTGAACCCTGTGAATCACCGGTATCGGGACAGAATCCGTATCAAACATGATAATGTCTCCTATCTGCGGTTCGGCATCTACGTTCTGGATCAGGACGAGGTCGCCTGTCATGAGTGTTGGCTCCATACTCCCTGTACCGACCACCGCAAAGAAGAGCAACTGATTGTAGAAGAGATAAGCAACGATAACAACGAGTATCAGCGGCACAACCGTGCTGATGATATCGGTCTTCTCTGTAAGTTCCCTGTAATGCCCCATTTTGGAGTCCACCCGGTGTTCGTAAGACCGTGTGTGTACGGTGTTTGCAGCGCCGATGATCGCATGCGAAAACGGTGACGCAGCCCCCACAACAACGGTTCGATATGATATATAGAAGATGACGAGGAGGATCGCGCTGAAGATCAGCCCACAGGAGAGGTTGAATGCGATATTCTTGATGATATCGATCCAGAGCATGCTCAACCATCCGTGCTTATGAATGTGACACTGCTGCCGGTTCCATTCATCACACCAATCTCCCACTCACCACCTGATTTACCGATATCAACCGTGATCTGTGTGCATCGATTCCATGAGATGTTGACGCCCACTGACGTATGGCAGCCGAGGCATGCTTCATTGGAATCGGATAGTCCACTCTCTGATTTTGTGGTGTTTTCACCCGACATGCCCAAAAAGAACTCGCGATGACCTTCTATTGGATGGGAGAGTTCGGTGTCAACGTGGTTGATGAAGACGTTCTCTCTCATTGCAGTGATGTCGCGTGGGTCATCACTATCCCTATGGCACTTTAAACAACCAGTATGCCCCATCCCATAGTTCATTGCCAGTACGTGCATCGTGTTCACACCACCAGAAACAAAACCATCAGCATGGCAGGTAGTACAGGTATGAGTACTGTTGGAAAATAAGTCCCCATGGCATGCAAGGCACGAAACGGTTGTAGCAGCGTGGGCGGGAGTGTGTTCTCCAACATCTCCCGTTTCAAAATAGTAGCTTACATCCATCGATACATTATGGCACTCTACACACTCAAAGGGCATCTCTGCGGTTCTATGCGGACTGTGAATACCATACGCGCAACCGGTAAGCTCCCCTGACTCAAGCCAGTGACACTTCTCACAGGGTATCCCGTTATCGTCCTTCGGATCATACCACGAATGCTGCCATGCAAACATCGAGAGGGTCTGCGGCAGCATGAATATGCCAATAGCGATTACCGCGAAACACAGGAAAACTGTTTTCGTGGACATGATCAAAAAAGAAAGACAACGGGTCTACCCAAGTTCAGGTATAACCCGATGTACTGCTAAATCTTGATGCGTTTACTCCTAACGCGTCTGACGAGTTCCATGTAACGCCGTAGCCACCAACCGTGTTGCCAAGTGCGTCGCAGGTCACATCGTAACTCACGTACGCGTTGCGCTGCCACGTGATGTTCACACCGACGTGGGTATGACATCCAAGACATGCCCGATTCGGTTGCTGAAGCGCAAGATCGTCCGTGCCCGGCTCGGTTGTTGCATTCAGACCATCATAGAACCATCTGTGCGCAGCCTTGCCATCGCTGAGTTCGTCTACAACCCACGGGTGACAGTCGATGCACCAGACCGCTATTGCGGCATGCTGATCATCGCGATGATCATCCCATGAGCCGTTGAGAAACTCATGGCTTGAAGCGCTGCCTGCTCTCTGGTGACACCCGTAGCATCGACTATCTACACTACTAGTGCCGCCCCAGAAGGTGTTACCACCTCCGGCACCGGGACCGGAACCGTAATCCATCGATTGGTTCACCAGACTGGTGTATGCTACACTGTGCGGTCCACCACTGGCAGCGAGTTCCTCCTTCTCAAGGAAGTGGCACTTCGCACAAGGGATTCCGCCACTGTCCGTCGGGTCGTACCATGAGTGCTGTCCTGCAAACATCGATAGCGCCGACGGGAGCGCGAACAAGCCAATTGCCACCACCGCGACCGATAGTAACAGTATTTTGTTCTTCATCTTATCATATCCCTCCCTCCATTGTGCTGGTAGCGATGAAAGTTTCGTTTCCTACAAAACGGGGGCTTTTGTGGAGATGTGCTATGCCGTCGTCACACTTAAACCTTGTGGTGCTATTCCGGTACCGCTATCCCCATGATAATATGTCATATCGTTATACGACAATATAAGCCCACGTTTATGGCGGCAGTTCACAGCACGCGGGAAACTCCGGATATCCTGATCAGAGGACAATATTTGTCGTGTTCATTGCGATACGCTTGCCATCCTTGTCATTCACAGTAACAATCACGCGCACCTCTGACCCATCCGGTGGCACAGATCCCAGACCGACTGTGAGATTATAAGTTCCGGAACCGGTGTATGGAACCGATGTCCAGTAGTTGATGCGATGACCTTCATGGACCATAAGCACATACACACCCGGGAAGTTTGCCGGGATGTCTTTTGGATATTTGAGGAGATTGATCCTGTCCACTCCTGCGCTGATTGCTGTGACCTGGGGACCTTCATCCCCCCCTGCCATAACCTCCTCGATTGTCGCAGTCACCGTAACAACCTTCTCGGTCTGCAGATATGCATGAGCAAAAGCGGCTATTAACACAGCCATCAGCAAAACCACGACTACGTATTTTATTATGTCTTTTCCAGCCATCGAATCATCTCTTTGTCAGCATCTATCATCTATCTATCAGCCATCATATATCAGTCAATCAATCAATCAGCAAAGTCGGTTCGGTTCGTGCCCAGTTCATCTGATTCATTCCATTGCACATTGTAGCCGTTTCTGTCGCAACTCACATCATAGCTCACGTACGCTTTGCGCATCGGCTTGAAGTTCACATCGGTGTGGGTGTGGCAGGCGATGCATGCCGCGTTTGGGGTGACTGCCAGTTCCAGACTCTTCATGTAGAATCTGCGGTGCGCCTCTAACCCATCCTGCAACTCGTCCAGCACATTCGGATGGCAGTCTACGCACATCACTGATATAGCCGAATGCGGGGTATCCACGGGCACATCGAGCCATGAGAGGTTGAATGATACCGGGACGCTGTAATCGAGGTCTGAGTTCTGATGACAGTCGTCGCAGACGAGGCTTGTGTGCGCGCCAGTGGTTGTGAATTCTTCGTATATCTGCACGTGACACTTCCTGCAGTTCGAGGGGTCGCATGAATCCTCGATACCAAAGCCTGCCGTAACAAAGACCATGGAGAGTGCCATGAGTCCGAAAGCGAGGTACAGGAAACGTGCGTACGTTTTCATAAATGTCTCTCAGCAGGGATATGCTTATATTCTTTTTGGTGGTTGGCAAAAAATATAAATTTTACGATAACTGCCATGGCGAATCACACAATCGATGTTAGGCGATCTCCAAAAATTAATCTATTATACAAAAATCTGGTCAAAATCGCGAATGGAACGAATTTTGCGAACCGCACGAATCAGAACTTTTGCGAACGCATGAAGAAAGCACATACCGGAAATTTTAGAAATACGCGGATGCATGCCGATGAACTGGACAAATTCGTGTTGAATATCTTGCACCAGCGCATCACAGGCACGTGGCACCTTCTACTGATAACGTACCTATTGTGAGCATCATCAGTCCGCGGATACGCACTCTTCTGGCGAAACTTACTGATTCTGATGGATTCTGTGGTTTTCAAAAGATGTCAGAAGAGACTTATTCATCCTTTGCGCCTTCGCGTCTTGGCGTCTTGGCGTTTCTCTGATTTAACGCAAAGGCGCAGAGACGCAGAGC
>JAYEFS010000188.1:0-14093 GCA_034658695.1 Methanobacteriota archaeon
GTTACCCGTTGCGATAACGCTACACCCTTCGCCTCCATCAGGCTGGGTCTGGGACTTGCTCATTATAGCCCGAGTTGCTATAATGAACTCACCCTTAAGAACGTGTGCCGTGCCCGGCACACAACAAAAGCCTACAGCCGACCGCCAAAAGTGCCGCTCGCTACGCTCGCGCCACTTTTGGCGGCGGCTGAGGCAAACGTTGGCCTGTAATAAAGAGGAAAAAATGACACCGCATGAAGTAGAAAGGGAATACAATACCCGCTCTGACCAATACAAAAGATTAAAGGAAGAGGTTATTTTCATACTAAAAAAGGCTCTCAAGGAAAAGGCGATCCCGTACGATGCTATGTATGGCCGAGTTAAAGAGTTAGATTCCCTGAAAAATAAAATTCGCCAAAACGATTACAAAGAGCCTTTTAAAGAAATCTATGACATTTGCGGTATCCGCGTTGTTTGTCTCTTCCCGTCACATATAGAGCAGATAGACAAAATCATAACAAATAATTTTAAAGTAAACGAAAAAGATGACAAGATTCATTCAAAACCTGCTGAATCATTTGGATATTTATCTATCCACTATAAAGCTGTTCTCCCTGATTCTTGCAGTGGCCCAAGATACGATGACCTAAAACTGCTTAAATTTGAAATTCAGCTTCGAACCATTGCTGCTCATGCATGGTGTGCAATATCACATCATCTTAATTATAAACATCCAAACGCTGTCCCGGCTTCTCTCCAAAAACAGTTTCACGCTCTTAGTGCATTATTTTATTTGGCAGATGAAAATTTTGAAACTCTTTACAAATCAAGTCTTGAAGTTAAAGAAAAGGCTCAAAAGATAGAACTTGAGCAAATCGGAAAAGAAGAAATTAATTTCGACATCTTGGATGCATACCTTAAGAAGAAGCTCCCTGGCAGAGAGATCGCCCACCCACAGCATATGTCTTTGCTGTCGGAAGAATTATACCGTGCGGGCTATCGAACAATTTCGGAAATCGATAAAAATCTTTGCGGCACCGAAGATGCTGTTCAGAAGATTGAAGACATCATTTTCGGCAAAGGAACAAGGGGGTTTCATAATGTAGGTATTGTAAGAAACGCCCTTTCCATAGTTGATGACAATTACGATAAAAATCGAATTTCTACATTAAAGAATCCAGAAATATCACGCAAGGATTTTAAAAAATATGTAACAAAGTAGACTGAAGGCCAACCAGGCTAATGCAGCCGACGCAAAAAGCCGCGCGGCTGATTAGCGGCGTTAGGTTATGGTGATAAAAATGAAAAGATATATGGACAGAAACTAGCGACGGGCAGACATGAATTACCTATCATGGAATGATGCAATCGGTGCACGCTTCTTCAATCCAGATAGAAGCGGTGCACGCGTTTTCCTATACGTTACGACGGACGTAGTGACGGAAATAGGCGCTACGCACAATGCCGATCTCAATGATTTAATTGCTGCGGTGAAGACCGGACCCCCCTGGAATACTCGTCATGGCAGGGGCCTCTGTCAACAGGCCCTGCAGGCCCTCGAAGACTGGCGAAATCGGAATTTGGAGTACCCGCCATATCTTAGCTACCTAGCTTTATTTGTGCTTGCCGACACGGTTGATGTTGGCTTTGCTCGCCACGCCTACTACCCCGGTCTCCGATCCCTGCTTGGCGAAGAGCCAGAGATCGGCATGTACCCATCATTCCACCACATGTACCGTCTTTGGGACGATCTTGCGGTTTGGTCTAACCAGGACCGGTACGGGGATTGGGGTATTTTCGATGCGGATATCGTCGGAGAATGGATGCATGTAGGCCTGCCGAGGGCTCAGACATTGCTCACAGACGAAGAACGCGACAACTTGCCACTTCTGTTCGCAGACAACGGTCTTGATTCCCACTCCCTCCCATCAGATCGAGAAATCGCCTACCTCCTTGCCGACGACCCTCACCGAAATCTCAGACCACACACGAAAGAGCTCCTCCGATCAACAAGAGAAGGCGATTCCTCCATTCGCGCTGCGTTAGTCGAAGCCCTTCTGGACGAACTTGAACATTGGGACGGGACCGTTCCTGTCCGATCGCAAGCAGGCGAACAGGTACGCCGCTTGCTGGGTAACCTTCGATTAGCGATGGTGTTAGATCGTACGGCACAAACTGCGCGTTGCTTTCTGCGGTGTAGATCAAATCGTGAGTATCCCGACGAAGGACTCCAGCTTATCGGCGAAGAGATACAGGAGCCGTTGTATTGCTATGAGGACTGGCAGGGATGGTCAACGCCCCTGTCCGATTCTGAGACTCAGGCGGGCATTTTCGACCCCTCCCACCTCGATTGGCGGGACGGACTCTCTCTGATTGACCACGAACACACATGGAAAACAACGCTTTCCAAGCGTTCTATTAGAGTTATGGTCCATGCAACGCCATTCGGCTTTGACGGATTCGTGGAAGACAGCCAAATACCACAGGGCAAGCCCTTCTACCTGGTTGCCCACAATGACCACGCCGATGCGCTCCGAACATGGGGGAACGAGTGCTGTGAGGGCTTCTCAGAGGTGAATTTGATATCAGGGCTGCCTACCGGATGGCGTCTTTATTCAGTGGAGCGGGCGAATTCCGATGCTCACATTCGCGACGATTTTCCATTCCTTGCCTTTCCTACTGTCATGCGAATCCAGCTTCGTGGCGGTCTCAAGGTGAGAGGTAATCAATATTTTACCTTTGCATTACCCGATATTGAAGTCACCGGCACAGTTGATGTTGTAGATGTGTTCTGCAATGACCACCAGCTGGATATCGACCCTGAGACAGGGAGGTATAGCATTCCTGGCGACCTGTGTGCTCTGAGACTCATCGTTGCGGTAAGGCGCGAAGGAGTGTGCATCCGCAGGAGATCCCTCTATGCTGTAGAGACGATAGAATGGCGCGACGTGGTATCGATAGCGCACCTCGATAAATTTGGGCGGCGCACTGAGGATGGGGCTATAGAAACATGTGTTGGTTCTATTGTCGATGGTGTCACGCCGCCGGAGTTCAACCCCGGCATTTTTTTCCCCCCGAGTGCTGGACACCGTATATACTTCGTTGGGAAAAATTCCGGCGAAATAATCGAATGCCCGAATGAAACTATATCCGACGATTGGCAGCCGGTCTGGGCTGTACTAATGCAAGGCCGCGGCAAGGGGGTCGCTATCTACTGTGGAACAGATCCAGCGAACGAAGCACCCGGAACGGCTGGCTGCGAAAACCAGAAACGCCGCAGGCTTTGGAAGGATATCTTGTGGTACAGGAGAAAGCGAATCGCATGCCCATCACATCCGGCACTTCGTTCCTTATGGAAGCGATACAAGGAGGTGGCGCACCGTGTCCGTTGATCCAAACCGTCTGCTGTTTGTCATCTCCGCCTGCGGCAGCATGACGTGGGCCCAGTACTGCGAAGCCGTCGACCTCCTATTAGGCTCCGGTTCTGGAAGAAGCCACGCAATGGAGAGGACAGCAACTCGTAGTGGCCTTCTCCAGTGCTTTCAAGCATTGGGGCATTGCGATGCGCTCTATGAGATGGGAGAGAGCGCCATTACCGTTGCTCCCCCTGCGCTTGCCCGTCTTCCTCGCGCTGGCTTGCCTGTTGCCGTCCTCGCTGGGGCTCGTTGCCCGCAAACGCGGAACCAGATGGCCGAAGCGGCACAAGCGCGCACGGGGGCTGTACAACTCAATGTTGAACACCGCCCAGGACCAGTCGGCTTGTTGCCGGACACAATTTTGGTTAAAGCGGAGTCGGAAGACGCAATGGTAGCTTTCTGTGCAGACCTTAATCTTCGTTATGCTGCAATTCCTCCCGCATGGACGCTCGTGAACTGGTGTGGGACATTACCCGAATATGAAACAACACTGGACTACCGAATTCCCGAAACGCTGAATTGGGCGCGTTATGATTTCAACGTCAACTCTTTTGTCTTCATTCGAACAACTTCTGACTCGCTCCCGCGCTTCTCCCGCTACCGCAATCCCACAACAGGCCTGCCCATTCACGTTTTCTTCCGCGATGGACTTGGCGCAGAGGCAGATCTGAACTGGGGACGATACCTTCTTCTGAACTCAAAGGGCATCACGGTGACGGCGTATGATGAAAAGCGTTTCCGGCTATGTGTACCAGTCAAGACACCCCTTCCGGCAGTCGTCGCAAGAACCGTGTGTCTGTGTTCCGGCAAACCACCCGTCCGCCAGTCCAAGGACTTTTTGATGTGTGGCCTTGATTGCCAGGATTGGCTGATGTTTGAGGATGTGCCACCACAGATTGCTGTGGCCGCCCTATCGAAAGTGGGGCAATCCCCGGCACGGGTGGAGATTTGATAATGACTGGTGATGACAATTACATCTTGGCTGAGGAGTGAAGCAACATGCATGAAGCTGGAATGACCGATGGAAGCAGGCTGGCACTAGTTGCGGCGTTCTACCTCTCCAAGTATGATGCAGAAGCCCTCACACGCCTTGGATACGCCACATTCAAGGAGGCGTTTGGTGACATCGGGAAGCAGCTCGGGGTGAATCCACGATCAGTTAAGAATAAGAGAGATGATTTCGATCCGGTCTTCAGCAACGCCCGTGCGGGCTGGCACCAGAGGGAACTGGGGCCGAGTCGTTTGAAGACGCTGCACCTACTGGATAACCTGAGCTTTGACGCCCTCACCGGATTCGTGAAAGATCTGATCGGGGACCCCGTGTACAGGCAGTCCCCGGAAGTTATGGATGTTTTGGATGCGTTGAAGAGAAAACATCGCGGGAGTCGACGGTTTATCCCGCGCTGGGCCACGGGGCGGATGGCCGAGGAGCTTTTCATGGAATGGTTCCGGGAAGTAAGAACCCCATTCCATGGAACCATCGAGGATAGAAGAGACGATGGATGCGGCTACGACTTTCTCATCACAGACGGCGGTGCTGCGTGGTTTGTCGAAGTCAAAAGTGTGGCAGACCGTGAGGGTGGCGTGTTGTTCACGGACAAAGAGTGGCAGACCGCGCAAGACAACACCGAGTACAACCTGGTTCTCTTCGTCAATCTCCGCGAGACCCCAGAGCTCCGAGTTTTCAGCAATCCGTCGCTTCTGCTTGCTCCTCGTAGATCTGTCAACCTTTCGGTTCGCATATCATGGCAGGTGTCAGCCAAGCAACTGGTATTAGAGGAGCATCCCCATGAATGATCCGATTGGCGCTTTTGAGAAGATCCGAGACAACTTCATCCTGTATCTAAAAACAGCGTTTGGTACGCAGTTTCCAGGACTGGAACGTGAGCGAGAGGCAATGCTCCGGCGGCCGGGAATTCTGAACCAGCAGCCTTGGATTGAGCCTTTACCCCGCTACCAGACGGACAGGCCGCTTGCGGATCTCGGGCCAGAGGATCTCCCGGCTATGGTCCCTGAGGCAATGGCGCGATTCCAGGAACTGTCTCAGTGCGGATTGGTTGGCAACTTTCCTCTGTACACGCACCAGGTAGCCATGTTGCAGCGCGCCGTAGCCGGTCAGAACGCCGTCGTGACCGCAGGCACGGGTTCTGGCAAAACGGAAGCTTTCCTACTTCCTCTCTTCGCATCTCTTGCTTCCGAGAGCCTAAAATGGGAAGCACCGAATGCACGCTTGCCGCACGTTGACGACTGGTGGTCAAACGAGGACTGGCAAGCGTCATGCAAGAATGATGCGGGCCGAATCGCGCAGTCCTTCCGGGTAGCACAGAGAGGACATGAGACAAGACCCGCAGCAGTCCGCGCCCTCATCCTGTATCCCATGAACGCTCTCGTTGAGGACCAATTGACCAGGCTCCGCCGTGCGCTCGACTCGGACGAGGCCCGCCGCTGGTGTTCTGAACACACGAACGGCAATAGGATCTACTTTGGTCGATATACCGGCAATACTCCGGTGCCCGGTCATGAACGGAACTCGCGGGGAAACCCAGACCGCCGACGAATCGAGAGACTGGCGCGGGAGCTTACCAACTTGGACCGTGGCGCAATGGCTGCTGCCGAGCACGCTGCACAAAAGGAGGCGGAGGCAACAACCGAAAAGGACCGAGAAGCTGCCCGCGATATTATCTACTTCTTCCCGCGACTCGACGGCGCTGAAATGCGCTCTCGATGGGACATGCAGCAATCCCCGCCCGATATCCTCATCACGAATTACAGCATGCTCAGCATTATGCTGATGAGGGAAGCCGATTCACCGATATTTAAGCAGACCCGTCAGTGGCTTGAGCAGCCTGGCAACGTCTTTCATCTAATCATTGATGAACTGCACCTGTACCGGGGTACTTCAGGAACTGAAGTCGCATACCTCTCACGCCTTCTGCTTCGCAGGCTCGGCCTTACTCCTACTGATCCAAGGTTGCGCATCCTTGCCTCCAGCGCCTCCCTCAATCCCACGAGTGCGGATAGCCTATCTTTTCTATCCGACTTCTTCGGCTGTGAGTGGACAGCCGAGCAGATTCTCGCTGGTTCTGAGCAGCCAATACCAGATGCGGGCGGCCCTCCTCTCGACAGCACTTCTTTTGCAGGGTTGGCACAGAGCTGTCAAATCGGGAATGCCGAGAGTATCGCTGAATCATGTACCCAGTTGGCCGTGACACTCGATCCACAAGCAGGCGGTGTCGACCCGGAAGCAAGGCTATGCGCTGCACTTGAGTCGCAGCAGGAGCAAATTGCAGCACGTATGCTGAGAGCATGTGTTGACGGTGTGCGCACAAGGGCTGTATCACTCTCTGACTTCGCGGCGCGAGTGTTCCCTGATGAGGGCGATGAGCGGGTAGGAGCGAACGCTGTCAGGGGGCTCCTAGCAGCCCGCGGAATTGCCGCCTCGCGGCAGGCAGCACCATCATTGCCTTCATTCAGGCTTCACTGGTTCTTCAGAAATATCGAAGGCCTCTGGACATGCGTTCTCCCCGGATGCCAGTGCGATGGCGATCATATGGATGATGCACGACCGACTGGTAAGCTCTTCTCGCAGAATCGAATTCTCTGCGGAAGTCCCGGCCGTCAGCATCGGGTGCTCGAAGTCCTGTATTGCGAACAGTGCGGCGTTGTCTTCTTTGGTGGCAGTCGGCTACGCAACCCGGAAGGCGACGGCATCGAGATCCTGAGCACAGATCCTGATATCGAGGGTCTGCCAGACAAACAGGCGGCTCGCTTTGTCGATAAAAGAACGTATGGTGATTTTGCGGTATTCTGGCCGAACGGAAGAAACACGCTGAACGCCGAGTCGCGGGCATGGCGTCAACCGCGAGTCGTTGGCGACGGGTCCGAGCGTGGACGATGGGCACCGAAGCATCTTGACGCGATCAGCGGGCGCGTCACAGACGCCCCGACAGGAGCACCGCCACCGGAAGGTTGCGCTATCTCCGGGCACTTATATGTGGTTACTGGCGTCGATGGGACAGATGCCGAGCAGAACTTCTCCGGCCTCCCAGCCTGTTGTCCGAATTGCGCAGCTGATTACAGTCGGAGAATCTATCGAACTTCGCCTATCCGTGGATTCAGGACAGGTTTTTCACGAGTCAGTCAGCTTCTCTCAAAGGAGCTTTTCTATAGCCTTCCCGAAGGGGAGTCGCGGAAGCTCGTGGTGTTCTCTGACAGCAGGGAAGACGCGGCGTCTATTTCTAACGGCATTGAGAGAACGCACTATTTGGATCTCGTGCGTGAAGCCATGTATGACGAACTACACCGTGTTGCCTTGGGTGAGGGTTCGCTACTCGCGGACCTAGAGGAGCATGGTGAAGCCCAATGTGCTGCGGCTATTGCCTGCTCGGCGGATAACCCAGAGACCGCAGCGCGCTTTCTGCGGGAGATTGAACTAGAAAGAACTCCGATACCGGACGGTCTTCCAGATGTCTTGCGTGAGAACTTGGACCGGGAAAGACAGAGAGCAGCGGAAGCCCTGGCAACAATCAGACAGCAAGCCACCACTCGACTGGTCCCGTTGCGCGCCCTGTATGAGGCAGATGCTGAAGACGCATCCGGCACACATTCAATGCTTCTGATGAAGCGTCTCAAGCAACTGGGCATCAATCCAGCCGGTAACGACGTGATGTATCAGATGTTCAACTACGAAGGCGAAGACCACGACTGGACCGAGTTCTTCGACTACGCAGACGATGCCGCATGCTGGCAGGCAGGCCTGCCCGAAGGCGCAATCGAGAGGAGAGACCGCATCCGCGGTAAGGTGCGAACGGAAATCATGAACGTTCTGTTCAGTCGTCTTTACTTCGGTTTTGAGTCCGCCGGTCTGGGCTATGCGTGTCTCGATCTCGCCGATCAGGATTGGGAGCGTCTCGCAAGCCGAGTGGGCTTGACAACCGGCATCTTCCGCGACCTCTGTCATGGCTGTGTTCGCATACTGGGTGACCTCTATCGTTATCACCAGGAACGTCAACCAGCGCCAGACCGGCTGGATGATTGGATAGACTGGATGCAGACACCGGCGCGCGCTCGATTGCGTAACTACATACGAGCTTGTACGCGTCTACATGGTCTTGACGAGACCACGACTCTTGAGTCTACATGGGACGCCATCTGTCAGACAGGGGGGCATGTGAGCGCTAAGCTCCAGGCTTACCGTTTACTCGTTAGAATTGGTCTTCAAGACGATCCGCTTTGGACCTGTCCATCTTGTCAACGCGTACACATGCACCGTGCAGCCGGTATCTGTACGGGGTGCCTTGCCGAGTTGGGCGTCGATCCAGATGCGCAGTGCGCGGCACTTCACAGCAGGAACTACTATGCAAGTGAGGCGGTTGAGCGGCGGCCACCCATGAGACTGCATTGTGAGGAACTGACGGCCCAGACAGACGATCAGCCCGACCGTCAGCGGTGCTTCAGAAACGTAGTGGTTCGCGCCGGAGCAGATGGGACTCGCCAGCCAATTCCACTGGTTGATTCCATCGACCTTCTCAGTGTGACGACCACGATGGAGGTCGGTGTTGACATTGGCAACTTGCAGGCTGTTGTGTTGGCGAACATGCCGCCTATGCGGTTCAACTACCAGCAACGTGTTGGCCGGGCCGGCAGGCGTGGACAAGCGTTCGCAGCGGTGTTGACACTCTGTAGGGGGCGCAGCCATGACGAGTTCTATTACAGTCGCCCCCGTCGCATCACTGGCGATTTACCCCCTGTACCATTTTTATCCATGGCAAGAGAGGAGATTGCCAAACGTCTTGTCGCCAAAGCGTGTCTGTCTGAGGCGTTCCGCAACGCTGGCGTTCGTTGGTGGGACAGCCCTACACCGCCCGACAGCCATGGGGAGTTCGGGACGGTTTCCGATTGGCTGAACACAGCAGACCGCCGACAGGCAGTTGAAGACTGGCTTTCTGTCTCACCACAGGTTCCGCAGATCATTGAGGCAATCCTCGCCGGCACACAGGGAGTGCCGGTGGATGAGATGGTCTCCTATGTGCGCACGGGACTTCGCTTGGATTTGGAGGAGTGTGCCAACAGCATGGAACTCGCCGGCGACGGGTTGGCGGAAAGACTGGCGGAAGGTGCGATTCTGCCAATGTATGGGATGCCGTCCCGCGTGAGACTGTTGTACCACGGATTCTCCAGGAACAACCGTCGCGAGGCCCTTTCGATCGACCGGGATCTTGATCTGGCGATTACAGAGTTTGCCCCAGGCTCACAGAAGACGAAGGATAAACGAGTCTATACCGCGATTGGCTTCACTTGTCCGCTTCTTCCTGATCCATCATGGCATCCTGCCTCGGCCGATCCGTTTCCTCGGAGAATGTGGATGGCGCGGTGCGACCTTTGTCATTTTGTGGAGACTTTCAATGCGGAGCCAGACATGGCTGGCTGCCCGGACTGCGGGAATAGCCGTGAAGGAGAGAATGCGTTTCGCGTGTTTGAAATCGTCGTTCCGTCCGCCTTCAGGACATCCTTCAGCCATGGTGTCGACGCGAAGGCAGATGACGAGTTTCTTCCGCGCGGCACAAGTTCTGTGGCCGAACGAACCAACGAGGTCCCGACAGTCGTTCCCGGAATGAACACTGGTCTCATTCCTACCTTTGGCGGCCACGTCTACCGAATAAATGATCGTGCCGGGCGACTGTTTTCAGGAGGACTAGGGACGGCCCGCTGGAGTCGCGGAGGTGTGACGCTATCCCACCAGTGGATTGATGAGCGTTATCAGAATGTCAGGGGTGATAACAACGTGATGTTCACCGCAGACACAGCGAACGTTGACAACATTGCCCTGGCAGCTCCAAAAGTCACAGATGTGCTGCGGATCCGACCCCACTCGGTGCAACAGGCGCTGTGCCTTGACCTGCTGGCCCGCGACAACCTAGGGAGGATGTCACAGCTTGGGCAAGGAGCAGCGGTGAAAGCTGCCTACTACTCGGCTGCGTTCATACTGCGGTCAGTTGTCGCGGAGAAGCTTGATATAGACCCAGAAGAGATCGACATCAGCAACGTGCGGGTAGTCGAGTTGGATGATGGAACCTACGCTGGCGAAATCATAATCAACGATCACTTGGAAAATGGGGCTGGGTTTACGGCCTGGCTTTCGCAGGACGGCAACTGGCGCGGGATTCTCGATACGATCACGCGGCCGGATCCCGATGATGACACCTTCATTGGTAAGCTTCTCTCATCTGAACATGCGCAGAACTGCCAATCAGCCTGCTACGATTGCCTCTGTCTGTATCGGAACATGAGCTACCACAGCCTCTTGGACTGGAGGCTAGGCATGTCAGTCCTGCGTGTTCTATCTGACTCGATGTATCCGTGCGGGGTCGATGGTTATTTCGCTTCCCCGGAGCTCTCCGGGTGGTTGGAGTTCACAGATTCAATCCGCACTACCTTCTGCGCATCTTTCCAATCATGTGAACCTGCGGAATTTGGTCCACTCCATGGCTGGACGGTTGCGGAGCAGAAAGTCATTCTCATTCACCCGCTCTGGAGCACGACTCATCCCGCCGGAATTCTTGCGGAGTCGTTGGCGACACTCGGCCAAGACGATGAGGTCCGTCTTGTGGATGCGTTCAATCTACATCGCCGTATGAGCTGGGTGTATCAGCGTCTGGGAACATGATGACAGAGGAAGTGGAACAAATGGATCTGGAAAGCCTAGTTGTGAAGCAGTTTCGCCGTGTGTCGCCATCACGATACACGGCAATGCATGCTTGCCTACTGCGGGAGATCTGGATTGCATCCGGCAACGAGCCTCTTCTTCCGTCATCGCCGTTGGCGGAACTAGGGTCAGTGATCCATCACCTTCTTGAGGCCGCCGGTCGCGGTCAACTGGATGGCGGACAGAACGGGAGCGTTGACGCCACTTGGGAAGAGCTGATTTCGCAGGCCGAAAAGAAAATGGCACTATCGGCACTGAGACAGCACCAAGTGCCTCTTAGTAGAAGTATCCCGGATTTCGAAGTCCGCAAGCTGCGGGCATGCCATAGAGCCGCCGAGATCGCGCATGATGCATTCCAGTCTCACGACAACCGCCCCAGGCAATCTTCGCACCCCACGGGCTTCGAACTATGGGTCGAATCTCACGACGGGCAGGTCGGGGGATACATTGACCGTGTGACAAACACCAAAGACGGCGTCGTTTTGTCAGACTACAAGAGCGGAGCCATCTTAGCTTCTGGAACCGGGGGAGGTCCCGGCGAACTCAAGCGGACATACAAAGAGCAGATGGAACTCTACGCGGGCCTCTATCGTCTCAAGTCTGGCGCTTGGCCTATCGGGTTGCGGATAGTGCCCCTTCAAGGCACGCCGGTGGAGGTAGTGCTCGACCCAGAAAACGCGGAGCGTCTGCTTGCAGAAGCAAGCACGTTCTTGTGCGCAGCCAATGAACGGATTGCGGAAGTGAAGAATGGGAGCGCGGAGATCACCGCCCTTGCGTTACCGAAGGCCGTGCATTGCAGGCTTTGCTTGTTCAGGCCAGCATGCCGAGCCTACTGGATCGCTAGGGAACGGTCGTCCTATGAAAAATGGCCTGCCGATGTTAAGGGAGTTCTCCGAGAGACAACACGTCTACACAATAGGAGAGCTTGCATGAGGATTGCGCAAGATGATTCGTCCATGTCTTCCTGCTTCACCGTCCGCAATTTGACGGACTGTACAAATCGGCATCCGCTCCTGCATCACGCACAGCCTGGAAGCCGGGTGGCAATATATGGCCTCAAGTATCACTATCGCTCCGGCGATTATACGGAGACTCAAAACACCATCATTTACGGAACAGGCTGAGAATATGCAACACGACACGAGCCAGATAACCCAAGCCCAGCCAGCAGAGACAGAGGGTGTCATCAGCCTCTTCTCCGGCTGCGGCGGTTTCGACCTCGGTTTCTCGTCAGCAGGATTCCCGATTGGACTGGCTCTTGATGTGGATGCGATGGCCGTCAAGAGCTACAACCATAACCGTGACAAAGATGTCTGTCACGTTGCTGACCTAGCAGAGACGGACGCCGAGGGCGTCATGAAACTGTATCGTGAACACTGTGGCATAGTGTCGCCGCGAGGCGTGATTGGCGGTGCGCCATGCCAGACCTTTTCTAGCGGGAATGTGCATTTCAATGGCGACGATGCAAGGCATCTTCTACCACGTCGCTACGCATGCATGTTGCGTGTTCTGAACGAGAAGTACGACCTAGATTTTTTCGTGTTCGAGAACGTCAAGGGCATCACATCGCCCAAGCACCAAAAGGAATACAGAACGATAAAGAGGCTGTTCTCTCGCGCTGGGTTCCGGCTATTCGAGGGGGAACTAGACGCCGTTGAGTTTGGTGTGGCACAGCATCGCTGCCGTGTGTTCATCGTTGGTTTCAACAAACTCAAATACCCGGACCTTGAGTTCAAGTTTCCGTCGGCAGAAACAAGTGTTTCTCTGACTGTCGCGAGCAAGTTGAAGGGGCTCCCACAGCCATTGCTCTTCAAGCGCGGGACACGGAAGGACGACATCGCGTTTCACCCGAACCACTGGACCATGTATCCACGGTCGAGGAAGTTCACCGATGGCTCCCTTACCAATGGTCATAAGCAGGGCCGGTCGTTTCGTGTTCTGAAGTGGGAGAAGCCCAGCTTGACCGTTGCATACGGGAACCGCGAGATTCACATTCACCCTGACGCCAAGAGACGACTCAGTGTCTATGAAGCCATGCTTCTTCAGGGCTTCCCAGGAGACTATGAGCTGCTGGGCACTCTCAGTGATCAGATTCGACAGGTTTCCGATGCGATACCGCCCCAGCTTGGCGCTGCTTTGGGCAAGGCGATATATGACACTTTGTTCCGCGGCAAATCGGACGAAAGATAGCGACTAAACTGTAATAATATCGATCAGTAGCAGAAAGCAACATAAATGACTGACAAACTGTCAAGAGATAAGCGAAGATGGAATATGAGTCGAATTCGTTCTGCTGACACAAAACCTGAAATGCTACTTCGATCCATGCTGCACCGAATTGGATTCAGATTTAGGCTTCACCATAGGGGACTTCCCGGCCGACCGGATATTGTTCTTCCGAAGTACCGCACGGTCATCTTTGTTCACGGATGCTTCTGGCACCAACATCCCGGATGCATTGAGGCCGTACGTCCGAAGACGAACCAGAAGTACTGGGCAGCTAAACTTGAGGGTAATGTGAAGCGTGACAGGAAGAACCGACAGGCCCTCCTCAAGCAGGGTTGGAGAGTGTTTCGATTCTGGGAGTGCCAGATTGAGAAGGATCCGATTCTCATTGCCACGCGGATAGCTAAGGAACTACGTGGTACTACGCAAGCGTCAGTGGAGTACGCCTTGCCATCACGAATCGAGTTGCTTAGGGCTGCCGAGTCCCGTGCGGGGTACACCAAGAAGCAGTAGATGAGTGCCCGCTAAATATGGATAGAAAAAGCAGTAAGGAAAAACCAGCGGCGGCAAGATACGCAATATGAGCATGCTTAGATTTACAACCACCAAACAGAATCTTGGTATGCGCAGTGAAAATCACCATATCGGGATAGGGACGGCCATCACTGACCGCCCCTCCCACACCACCAAGCATACGGATCACGTACTAAGGCGATTCGGCTGATCAGGCAGGAGATGAAGTCCAGGGAGAAAGAGTCCGAGTGTTC
>JAYEFS010000189.1:0-3489 GCA_034658695.1 Methanobacteriota archaeon
GCCAACATCATACCTTTGCGTCTCCGCGCCTTTGCGTTAAACTATAAAATGATAACGCAAAGGCGCAGAGATTGAAAATCCACACCCTTCAGCATCGTTTGAAAACCACAGAATCCATCAGAATCAGCAATTTTACAGGGTCGGTTTCTGTTTCAAAGAGCCGATCTTCTACAGATCTTGGGAAAAATCTTTCCTCGAATTCTCTCATCGAGCGGTACGCATGCTCTTTTTCATCCTTCGTCTTCTCCGCCATCCACCCACTCACCCCTCCGCGAGCCCCTCCACGACCCCTGCCAGAAACTCAATCATCTTCTTCTCGCTCAGATTCGGAAGCGACTGGTTAGCATTCGGCTGATGCCCTTTTGTCAGTGAGATCGTCTTGATGTGCGGCGCAAAGTGCTTGAGTGTCGAGAGCATCTGGGCTTCCATATAGTACAGAACGTCCACGAAGATCGCAAGGTCGTGCTGCCCTTCGCCCCGAATCCCGCCCCATTCCGGACTCTTCAGAAGATTTGTGATCTCGATTGCGCCGAGCACCCGGTCGGGATCGACTCCTTTCTCACGCATCATTCCTGCAACGTGCGCCGTTGCAACGACCGGGATATCCTGCTTCTTTGCAAGATTAAGCGCCCAGTCGAGATTCGTAAGCTCGCTTCCGACGATGAGAACCGGTCGTTCTGCCCGCTTAATCGCTGATGCAACGCTCGCAGATGTCCCGACTTTCCCGAGATGCGGACCCGGGACGTTTGCACATTGATATGCTCTTGTCATTTTAGACCTCCTCCTCAGGCACAAGCCTGGTCGGCTCACCAATCGCCTTTCTTGGCTTCCAACCGACTTCTTCCAGATACTCCATGACCTCGCCCTTCATCGTGATCGGGATGTCGGTCTCCTTTCTCACGAAGAGATGCAGGTCAGGCGGGAGCGTTCCCATATATTTCTTGTGCAGATCCACGTAGTTTGAGAGTTTGATCTGTCGCCCTTTCGCATTGTCGCTTGGCCGTATGCAGAACTTGGCAGTTAGAACAATCGCCTCTTCCATCGTCTCTGCCGGGTACATCAGGTGTTCAGGCGCGGGTTCGCCCTCCACGACCTCGCCTGTCCGTTTGTCGTAGAGTTCCCACTCGCTTAACTCCTTGTTACTGATGTACGCCCGCCTGTACTTCGATCCATGAGGACCAACGATCACAGGGATACCCCACCTGTTGACGCCTGTGCCGATGGACGCCGCTTTCTGGCTCATTGCACCCCACGCGATTCCACATGCGCCGACCTTGTTCAAGATATAGTCAGCGATCTCCTCGAAGTTTCCTCGCAGCGGCAGGCGTGCGAAGATTGCCGCGACCTTGATTGCGGCACCTATGACGTGAGCGTTTGCAACGCACGAGCCGATGTTGACAACTCCTCCCGCATCAAAGGATCCCGGATATTTTTCATACAGCGTCTGTCCGTCCTCGCAGCGGTACATCGCCATCGCCATTGCTGAGCAGCCCGTTGCAACGACTATGTAGTTGCGGCGTGCAAACTCCTCAGCGATCTTTGCGACCTCAACTTCGCCCGCTGGGAAGTTGCTGCACCCGACGAGCGCAACGATGCCTGGAATCTCTCCTAATACGAGTGGAGCGCCCACCTTCCGGATCTCGGTATCGAGAACAGGCCCTCTTCCAGCCCGCATCGTGTATGTCTCGCCAAATGCGATCTCCTGAGCGGATTTTAGGATCATGCTTATGATCGGAAGCTCTTTCTTGCACTCGGATTCGCACCTGCCGCAACTCATGCACGGGCTGAAGAGGTTAGAGAGCCCTCCGAAATCACCTTCCTTTGCTTTGATCATCGCATCCTTAACCGGAAGGCTGTTCGGACACGCCCGGTCACACCAGCCACACTTGATACACTCCTCTGCAAGCTTCTGTACTTCGTCAAGTTCAGGTAAGTGGTTGAGACCGTCCCGCTTCGGTTTCATCTTAAGGGCGGTCTCTGTTATCACCTTTGCTGCCTTGAGCGGGTCTGAGATCAGAACGCCGGGTGTGCCGTTCAGAAGATCTGCGATGACCTTGTCAGGATCGCGATTCGTAACATCCGGAAGATTGTAGCATATTTTATCGGTTGTGAGAATCAGCGGTGCGCCTGTCTTCTGTGCCTCCTCCAGAAGGTCAGTCCTCACACACTGCTCATCCAAAACAAGCACATCAGCAATTCCTGATCGCACAAAGAATTGTTGCATGGACAATGGACCGATGACCTTTGCAGACGCGCTGTACCTGCTCGTCTCAATTGCGGTACAACAGATTCCGCAGACCTCTATCTTGTCAGAGAGTCCCTGTTCCTCCATGTAATCGATCGTTGCAACACTCACAGCCGGGTAATGCCCGATGAAGACGACAATCGGCTTTGTCCGATCAACAGCGCCGAACCCGAAATCAATGAGCGCAGCGTCAGGGTCACCCTTCGGGAAGTCGAATCCTGCGATCTGCGCGATGTCCGCGACCTCCTTTGCAAGGTTGTCGATCATCGAGACATGCAGCGCCTTTGACTCGAAATCGATGTACGAGCCTTCCTGACCCGTGTGCGTGGACGAGAGCGCGTGGACAAGCTGCTGGTTCACGTAGTTGAGTATCTCTTCGAGGTCGCCAAGCGTCTTTGGTATGGTACCAACAACGGTTCGTATGATCGGAGCCTCAACATCGATATAGGGACCGAGATCGATCGGGTGATCCCTTCCGCGCCATCTGATCAGTTCGTGCAGTACGTGGTTCGCATGTCCCGCGTGCGCTGCGGTTCCTATGCAACAGGCGATCAGTACCATTCGTGCCTGCTGCGCTTCGATACCGATTCCACACGCGCCCTTGCGGTTCTCTGTGAGATCGCATTTTCCGTACGTGCAGAGACAGCACATGTCACATATCGGTGCGTAAAAGGGCGGGAAGTCCTTGAGCAGGCGGTGATCCCAATTCCGAAGCGAGAGGATGCCCGGTTTCGGGGTAGGACCCATTGGCTCCCATTCCTGCTCGTCGAGTTCCTCCTCAGTTGTGATCTTTCCGATGTTGATCACCACGTTTTCCATGTTGTCGATTACGAAGCGTCCGTCTTTGATCATGATCTGGTCCTCAGTTGAATCTCTGTAATTTGGATGATTTGGATGATTGGAATGATTGGGGGTGTCTTATGAGATAAATATGTTTGTATCTGTTTTGTATCTGTTTGCATGGTTTTGGTCTGTTGGGTTATGTTATCTTTGTGTCGGATCGATTACGACACCCCCGCGGATCGGTGTTCTGATTCAGGACAAAATATAAAAATCGCGAATACCGCTGTTCCACTGCCACCTCACTGACGCAAAACAGGCTATCACCACGCGCATGATAGGGTGATGAAAATCATCCATATTCAGACAATTTTTGCCCCATAAAACCATACCATTTTTGTTCCTCCTTCGCCCACCCGTTTAAAAATGTTTATGCTCTCGATAAATAATTGCTCTTTGTGAAG
>JAYEFS010000190.1:0-14039 GCA_034658695.1 Methanobacteriota archaeon
GACGTGCTATGCGGAGGCAGCGAGTTCGACGGGATGCAGATCGCAGGGGTCTCTGGCGGTGTGCAACTGCAGAATATCGATCTCAGTAAGATTGATATACGAATATCAAAGATGTAAGTGTTAGTGATCGTATGGACGAAGATAACGGAAATGTTGCTGTTGCGGTCGGCGACACGGTTCGGTACACCGGCACCGGCTCGATCGGCAAGGTGAAGAGGGTCATGGAGCGTGACCACGAACTATGGGCACGCGTTGACGGTACCGGCCTCTGGTACGATACAGCGGAACTTGAGGTTCTAGGAGATGAGTTCGAAGTGACTAAATGGAACAAAGAACTGACCTTAGAAGAGCTAAAGAAATTAGAAGAGCGCAAACTGGACAGTCTCAGCCACGCTCAGCAGATACTTGAAGTAGAACTCTGCGAATCCGGCGGATGAAACCAGAGATTGGCATCGTCATCCACGGTCCCGAGATAATCGACTCGGGCGGCGCACACCACGTATTGGATGTGCTCTCTGAGCATTACGCGGTGACAGCGGTTCTTGGCGGGACGATGGGGCGTGCCGCCGTCCTCGATGCGTTCCTTGAGGATAGAATCGACATCAGCAGAAATGTGCGCCCGAGCGAGGCAATCGATTCCCTCTCATGGACTGATGTTGTCATACTGCTGAATCGTGGAAAGTCCCTTGATAGCGGGATCGAATTTGGCAAGGTCGTAACCGCGCGTGCAAAGGAGATCCCCATCGTCCAGATCGAGGATCCGATGGAGGGCGGGGTTGCAATACCATGGAATGATGCCATATACTGGGCGGAATCGATCGGGGATCTGCTTGGTCTTCCTGTCTGGCTGCCGCCGCGACCAGAGGCTGCCAGACTGGTGCACACAACCCCGGAAACTCCGGAGCTGACGCGCAGGCGGATCAGCAATGTTCTTTTGGGCGAGACGATACGGATCGGCGGGATTGTGGTCGGAACAGCGATATCAGAGAATATCGAGATAATCGCCGATTGCGGCAGGATCGTGGAAATTGCCGGTGCGAGGATGAAGGAACATGGAATCGAAAAGATCGGGAGAATCGATCTCACGGTTGCGATAATCAGAACCGGCTCGATTCGAAGGACACAGCATACGCCAAGAATCGGTGCCATCGAAGAGAAGAGTGGGGGTATGCGTGTTGTGCTCATCGATCACAACGCCGAAGCAGCATTCGAGCTTGCATCGGGAGCCGATCTGGCAATAACGGTCGGGGATGACACAACAGCAATTGCCGGCGATATCCTATACCGGCTCGGAATTCCCATAATCGGGATCACTGACATGGACAGTGATCACGTACTCTCTGACGCAAGCATACTTCCCGGATCTGTTGTGCTACAACTCGAACCCGGAAACGATGACCTTGTCGGGAATGCGGTGCGTGAGCTGATATTTGATGGGGAGAACTACGTGAATGTGGCGTCACAATCAATCGAATCGATCAGGGCGCAGGTAATCGAGATTGCCGGGACGCGATTGATCGATGTTGTGCGGTGGTGACGCAAAAGCCGTGGAACGCATCCGGTGCCTCCTGCACAACCTTTAATAATCTCCCGACCATATATATTCCATAATGCCGGGAAGTAGGGGCTCGGGAGTTATGCATAGGAATGAAAGTGCACAGAGTAGCATAGATTTTCTGACAGCAATCTCCATATTCCTGCTTACGCTTGCGTATCTCCTGCTCCAGGTTCCAACGATCTTCGCACCGTTTCAGTCCCAGAGTACCGACCTCCAGCCGGTTGCATACCGGACCGGCATGATCCTTGCGGAGGACACGGGATGGTGGGGTGGTGGAGCTGGCAGCGGTCCTGACTGGGAAAACGCGTCTCTGAACGATATCTGCAGAATCGGGCTTGCTGCAAACAAACGCAATCCAAACAACTTCTCAGAACTGATGAATCGCGGAAAAGTATGCGTTTTGAGCGAAAAAAAGATAAAACGTCTGGATTTGATATATGACTCAGCGATGCACAGTTGGATCAGGGACCGGCTCGGCTTAAACATCACCAGAACATACGCATACAACATCTCGCTGCAGTACCTCAACGGCACGAGCGCAGAGCCCATGTACGTTCCGAACAACACGAATCCCGCTCTCTGCATCGGGAATCGGATTCCCGAGACAACGGAGGTTGAGAAGATGGAACGCCTCGTTGCTGTTGCGGGTGATTGCGGAGTCGGATATCTGAGTACCAATGCGACCACCAACACATCAAATATCACGATGAGCCTGCCGCGGCTGGATTCGTTCATGGTCAAGTGGGAGGACTTTGCCAACGAGAGCCGGTCCGCGGATGCCGGATTATTGGTGGTCCTGAACAACACGAATCAGCATTATAACAACGCAACAGTCATCAACAAGTCCGGTCTCTTTGTCGGGGGCTGGCATTCATTCAACAAGACCGTAATCGACGGTCTCTGTGATTCCAATGAGATCGCGGTAAACGTCTCGTGGTGCAACGTATCATATATGTGGGTCAATCGATCGGACTGGGGCTGCACTGTCGGGGATATCACGATGCCGTCTGCGAAACTGGTGGTGTGTATATGGTAACCGATTTTTTTGTGGGACTTTTTATTATCTTCCGGAATGTGTTCGGAAAACCGCAGAGAGCACATAGAGCGCAGAGGATACGGAGGATCGATTTAAAAACTCTGTTTTCTCTGTGTCCGATTCGACCACAACAAAAATGGGCACAACCGAAAATTCCAGTGAAATACACACGGAGACTTTTGTTCTTTGCGCCATCGCGTCTTTGCATCTTTGCGTTATTGTTTTCCAATTTAACGCAAGGGCGCAAAGGCGCAGAGACGCGAAGGGTGTTGTCAACCTCAGTCTTCACGTCTTTTGCGTTGTTGTACATCCAACTGACCATTACGAAAATCACTAGATTTCCAGACAGTGCCCAAAAATGCCCTTCGAGCAGGGGTTGGTTGCGCGATAGTTGCGCCCAGCTCCAGACGCTCGAGGGGTTCGCAGCGGCACTCCTGATGGTCGGCACAGTCTATCTCGTGGTGAGCGCTGTCACGCTCTCTGTTCCGCAGACCGAACTCCATGTGGACGCCCAGCTCAAGACGTATGGACGGGATGCGCTCGCGATACTGGATGCGCCCATGCCGCCTGCCGGGGATGGGACATATCACACAAGCTCGCTCAAGAATTCGGTCGTTGACTGGATGAACGGGATTGCAGGTGCAACAAGCTTTGAGACCGAAGTATTCACACCGGATTCCGGCGGAAACAACGCGTCACACAGGTTTGTTTTCAGAACGCAGTTCGGCTGCAACTACAACCACACATTTGAAGTACTCATACCGAACAACACCCTGATCAGTCATGCACAGATCACGCTCACGGGACTGCCAAGACTGGGCACCGGAAGTTGTGATGACCCGCGCATCGGTAAACCACTCCCTCTGGCGCTCTCGGACACATCGTTTCCTGACAACTTTGGATGTGCAATCGCACACGGCGATCTGAACGGCGACGGGGTGCAGGATATGGTCGTTGGGGCTTACAATTCCAGTTCGGGCGCGGTCTACGTCTACTACGGCAACAACACGAGCATCGCTACATGGGCGAGCGGCGCGCCGAATGTAGCAATTACGAATCCGGGCGCATCAGGTGATTGGTTTGGCTGTGCTGTTGCGTGCGGCGATGTTAATTGCGATGGTTTTGATGATGTGATCGTTGGTGCGCACAAAAACGACAGTACTCAGGCAGATACCGGCGCAGTATACGTCTATTACGGGGGTACGCCGATTGGCGCCCCCGATGTCACGATGATTGACCCGGTCGCCGCGGGCATGGGCAAGCCGAACGATTGGTTTGGCTATTCGCTTGCGTGCGGCGATCTCAATTGCGATGGTTTCGATGACGTAATCGCTGGTGCGCCCGGCGTGCACAAAACGGTACCGAACGCAGGGAGGGTGTTCGTATATTATGGCAGCGGTTCACTGAGCGCACACCCGGCAGACGCTGATGTGGAACTGTACAACCCTTATGCGAGCAGCGATTTCTTTGGCATATCTGTGGCATCGTTCGATCTCAGCGGCGACGGTACAACAGATATTGTGGTCGGTGCGAACGCGAGCAACCGGACATACATCCGGTTCGGCAGCGCATTACTTCCGCCGCTGATAAACGGCGCCGAAGACGAGATGAATCTCACGATATACTGTGAAAGCAACTCCGAATTCGGAATCTCGGTAGCACGAGCAGGTGATGTGAACAACGACGGCGCAGATGACCTGATCGTGGGCGCACCTGAGAACGATAGTGCACACATCTTCTATGGCGGATCGCTGCTTGACAGCACGTCTGATATCAACCTGACCGGAGCCGCAGGGTCCGGCTTCGGAACCGCGGTATCCGCATCCGGCGATGTCGATTGTGACGGCTATTCCGGAGTAATCGTTGGAGGATCCGGTAATACGGCAGAGGTCTTCTACGATCTCGATCTCACTGTTGATGCAATCACGATATCGGAAAGTGGTTCGGGTTTCGGCACCGTTGTTGCAAATATTGGCGATGTCGATTGTGACGGCATCCCTGATTTCGTAGTCGGCGCGCCCGGCGTCGGGGAGGTTTACGTCTACACGCCACGGTTTCCTGAGACTCCGTGGCTCGCTCTCGGGAATGCAACCGCGCTCGATTGCGGGAATGGAACAAAGGTCTGGGAGTACACGACTGTGATAAAGACGGATGACGGCACCTGGGTAGGCGGTGGTACCACCGATAAGACGCTCCCGATCTACCGGGAGATTACAACCGATGCCATTCTCTCGATGTATGTCATGACCAGTAACGCAACCAATGTCAGAATCTCGGTTAACGATGTCGAGGTCAATGCGACCAGCCCCGCAATTGAGACCGGCGGAAGCTGGGAATGGCATAACATCACGCTTCTCGAGGACATCACCGAATGGAGGATCGGGAACAACACAATCACAATTAACGTCACATCCGGTGCGCTTTCTATCGGCAGGGATGCCTCCGGCGCCAACATGATCCGCGTAATTCTCCCGATCACACAGCCGTTTACGACGAGCGAGCGAACCCCGGATTTTGCTCGTGCGATCAACGACTGGACCAAATCCCATCCACTTCACGATGCCGCCGATGTGGGCAACTACACGTCGTATCAGTACTATGGCGGCACAGCCAACGAGACCGGGTGGGCTGTGCCCTTCCTGCTTCACTCAGATTCATCAGGCATAATCAATGTGACTAACCTCCGTATCGAGGCAACGCCGTCACTGAACGAGAACCTGGACACGCTGCTTCCGGATTTCGTCGAGTACAATGTGATCTTCGCTTATCTGGACACGATTATTAAAGGGTACCTGTACACGTTCTCGGATGGCAGTTATGAGAAGACATTGAACTTCACAGATGATGTGATCAACAACATGGACGGGAATCTCACGGTTCATATCCTGCTTCCGGAGAACATAACAGAGGTATACAAGGCGAATATGGATCTCGCCGGGCTTCCCAACGAGTCGATCGGCACAACCAATCTGGAAGTGAATATTGCGCAGGAGGACGATGTCACATTCACAGTGGATTCGAATGGGTACATACACATAGCATACAGCAAGAATGCACCGCAACTATGGTATCTAAATAATGTGGGGGGCTGGGACGAAGACGATACGAACAAGATCAGTATCGGCGGCGGGGAGACTCACAATCTCAGCATCATAATCGATAGGAACGATGAACTGCATGCAGCATTCATCAAAGGGAATCCGGCGAGTAAACATAGAGTACACTACTCAAGAACGTACGACGGCGTGTGGCTATCAAGCACAATCGAAGTGAACGACAGCATCAATCCGCCGCCATCCCAACCATGCATCGCTGTTGATTCCGTAAACGCGCCGCACATCGTCTGGGTGGAGAACGCTTCCATCTATTACTCAAACGGCACTGCCGGCACATGGTCTCCTGCGGTTCTGGTGAACGATACTACTAATGCAACGAGTCCGCTGCTCGGAATCGATTCAAGTGACACCAAACACCTCGCGTTTCTCGAAAATAAAACGGTGTACTACATGAATACATTAACAGGCGATTGGGGCGCTCCTGCGCACGTGGGCAACAGCACCAATGCAACGGATACCGCCATGTCAATCGACCTGAAGGACTATGCACATCTCGCATGGGTTGAGAACGGTACGACAGTATACTATTCAAATAATACTATTGGATCATGGAGCCAGAAAGAGACCGTGTACACCGGAACCGCGGTATCTGATCTTTCGATAGTTACTGATTATAGTGCTAATGCACATATCACATGGGTCGATTGCGGCTATGTATATTATTCTCACAATGTGGCAGGGTCATGGAGCACGCCAGTGGAACTTGGTTCCGGGTCTGCCCTCCACCCCTCAATAGCAACAGACACGTCCGGAAATATCCATGTTATATGGGGCGAGGGTAAGACCTTGTATTATTATGGTCATGTTTTATATTACCCACACAAACCATACATCGTCGTCCCTAACAGCACGATATGGGACTACAACGTCGAAGAGATCAACCACCACGATACAAAAATCGGCGAGATTTCTCTCGGAGACAGCACAACAGACGCCTTATGCAAGGATTTTGATATAGACGAAGAGATCAAGGGGCAATCATTCCTGTCCATTTACACGAAAGGAAACGATAGCGCAATCGACATCTACATCGATAGTGCGTGGGTCAGATCCGCATTCATACCTGCAAACGCCAGCCATGAGTTTGCGTGGCAGAACATCACCCTGCCCCCTGGCGCATGGCACACCGGCACAAACCATCTCCGCATCAATGGCTCCAATCTCAACAACGTGTACGGGTATGCAGAGAAAACTGACGGCACGAGCGATTATCACTACGACAACAGAACCATGAACACCAGTTTTGGTAGTTCCGATTATACCTGGATGATCCGCGTCTATGCTACAGAATATCGCGGAACAGAAACGATCAGTGATTTTTCAGAGACCCTGAACGGATACATCTCCTCGCATGACGCATCCGGCGGGAACTACAACATCACCGTAACGGTGCACTCGGATGCGAGGGGTGTAATCAAACTATCGCGCCTGCGCATCTACTACTACATTCGCGGAGACGAAACACAGGTCGCACAGACGCGAATCATTACAAACGGCGCCCCACAATCCAGCTCGGTGACTGCGACAAAGATCGTCACGCTTCAGGATTGCGATGTTACCACATCCGATGCCGAGGAGCGAATACCGGATGCGAGCATATCACCGATCATCAACCTGTGGAATATCGTTTCCGTGAGACTGGAGATGTGGTATAAATGATACGTGACGAAGAGGCACAGTGGATCATTCTTGCCGGATTTACGATAAGCATAGCCCTTGCAATACTGATCGTCCTCCTGAATCTCTCGTTCATGTCAGGATACCAGTCCTCGCAGGCGCAGATCGAGTTTCCGATGTACGAACTCCGTGAACTGTACGACGAGACCCATATAGAGGTGAATACCGCTGCCATGAACGTGAATTATACGGACGATATCGATGACTGTGACGTGATCAATGAGACGATGGCAAACTTTGGAAACCTCTTGTCCCAGCTGTACGCCTATCACGGGCAGATAGTGACGGTGACCGTGAATACAACGACCAACGACACAGCAGGTGGGCTGAACCTCACAAGGATTGCGGTCACCCTCAAATTCGACGACGGTGTCACCGAATACACCGAATATTTAAGCAGTGAAGTCTGAATATTATGTGGGAGTCGATGATATGCTGAACTATCGGTGGCTTTTTGATTTCTTCCGGGTGGATTGGTTACGTCAAAGGAGATCAGCCACAGAGGACGCGGAGGGCACAGAGAGTTGCCGTTTTCCGAACCCATTCCAAAAGACAATAAAAAGTCTCAACGATCGCCATGCAGTCTCGTACGCACTCGAATACATCATGATCTCGAGTATATCGATCCTCTTCTTCGGAGTCGTGATGCTGAGTGCCGGCACGATGCTAACAGAGGCTCCGACCGATGTCGCCGCAACCCAACAGTTCAATGACATCGGAAACAACATTGGAACCAAGCTGATCATGTTCTACCTGATCGCGCCCGAGAACGGCACACTGAACACATCGCTTGAGATGCCAGACACGATCGGCGGGCACACATACACGGTCAAGATGTCAACCGGAAACACCACGGACCAGCGGGTGATAATTGATGCCGACGACATCGACCTCAACACATCATACACGATAAACGGCATCGGTGCATCCATTCCAATCGACGGTGAGACGAACAGCGCAAGCGGCAAACACAGGTTATCGTTCACCAATAGCTAGGAACGATGGGGCAGGGAATATGAACAGGCTACTCAAATCAAACAGAGCGGTTTCAGAGGTTGTGGGATACGTGCTCGTATTCGGAATCGTCGTTGTTGCGATAGGATCAATTTATGTGGGCGGTCTGCCAGCGCTGCAATCGACGAAAGATGCGACCCAATTCAAGGGCGTCGAGCAGGGTTTCCTGATCCTTCACACCGATCTTATGAAGGTTGCTCTCGATCAATCGCCTGTCAGGACAACAAAACTCGGCACTGCTGAAGGCGGCTCGCTCTCATCTAAGCCCGATGTATGCAACCTGTCACTCAAAATTGTCGCTGGCGGAGATGTGGGTGAGTGTACCATCCCCATGGGTCGCATCGAGTTTACGAGCGGAATTGGCTCTGTTGCATGCGAGAATGGAGCAGTACTCACAAAGTATCCGAGTGGCGTAGTCATGGTATCGGAACCCAGGATGTTCAATTCCATGGATCAGGACAATATCATGTTCTCGCTTGTCAAGATCAATGATTCGGCGTCATCCGTCGGAGGCGGCATCGCACGGGTCACGATCAGTAATCCACGATTCAATGAGAGCGTCTTCAGCACTCCTGAGGTCTATGAGAATGGCTATCTGAATATCATGGTCGATAGCGAGTATGCTGATGCGTGGAAGCGGTTTCTTGAGGATGAGTTCAGTGCGACGTTTACCGGTTCAACCGAAGATACGACCGGCTGGAGCAGCGATATTCACTTCAACAAGCTGGTCGTCGTCGAATACATCGTCAGCGTGAATATCGGGTGATTGCCGGGTTTCCGGAGTCTTTTTAATTCCATCTGGTCGGTTGAAAAAACCTGATTCTGACGGATTCTGTGGTTTCCAACCTTTGCGCCCTTGCGCCCTTGCGTCTTTCTCGTTCATCTGATCTAGCAAGGTCGCAAAGTTGAGAGAGACGCGCCCGCGTTTTTTTGCATACGCGAGGGAGCTACCGTTAGCGACCACCGAAAACAGCAGAACCAGGAAAATTTACTTTAATTTTGACTTTAACGCGTCCTTTTCATAATCCCCTCAACATCATCCTTTGAACTTGTCATTATAGCATTCGTCCCACAAAAATCCAGTGCAGATTTTGTAAACCCGTTTTTAGAGATGAACCATAACTGATATACCTTCTTTTTTGGCATATCTTCAGCAATTTTCTCCATCTTAACAAAAAATCGCTTCACATCCTTGATAGTTGCCGCTTTATTCTTCCATTTGATTTCTACCGCCCAGTTTTCCGGACCTTCTGCAAGAACATCGATCTCGATTTGACCGTCGGCACTATGGTAATCGGATATCGTATCAAACTCCGGAAGCCTTATTTTCGTATCACCGTCCAGTCCAAACAACCGCCTGGCAATTTCCTGATTTTTAAACCCGGACATGATCTCGCGAATCTGCGATTCCTTTGCAACTCCAAGTTCAGTTGACAAACGGAGATATTTTTCCTCAAGCTTTGATACCAAACTATCCAGCACCATTTTCTTCGGCACTTCTTCGATCTCGATTCCTTTTTCAGTAAAACCGACCCATGCGCAAAGAACCGGATCAAGGAAATGATATCTATTATCCTTTTTGCGTATCAGGTCCACTTCTACCAGCCATTTAAGGTACTTGCTTGTTGATGCGGGCTTGCGTCCGATAGCCTGCGACGTTTCTGACAATGTCAGCCCATCATGTTCCGCAAGGGTCAACAGAACAGTTTTAAGCATTCCATAACCGCGTGCTCGTTCCAGGGAAATGTCGTACATGTATCTGCAAAACTCATGGATCCGCCCGCCGGATGAAAGCAGTTCGAAAAGAAAAGCCGGTGTGACCAACTCTTTGTTTAGTTTATGCTCATATTCATCTACATAACAGTTTATTCGTTCGCATAGGGCAGTAGTGTAGAACGGATGACCGCGTGAATGGCGATAAATCTCTTCAAGAATCTCTTTTGAAATGCCGTTACCCGAGTCCGTTGTGATCAGTTTTTTAGCAAGCTCGTAAGTATCCTCGCGTGTGAAATATTCAAGTTTGGTGGTGTCAAACTGCAAAAAAAGTGGCTCTTTGTGTGAGTGCAGGATTTGTTCCATTTTGCTTACCATTGAACCGGCAACAACATATGCAGTGTTGTTCTGGTTTTGCACCGCATTTCTGAAAAGTGAAAACGGATTTTTTACTTGCGGGCTTGATGAGAGGATATCAAGTACCTGAAATTCGTCAAGAAAGATCATCATTTTGATATCCAGTTCCATGGCTATCTTTTCAGGCAGATTGAATGCAAGGTTTAACAGGTAGTTATGATCACGAAAGGTTTTACCAAATTCGGTATTGATCAGCAAGACGGTATCAAACAGCGATTTGCAGCCCGACTTGCCTGCTTTTGATATCAACGATGTCAGTTCAAGATATTCATCAGGCGGATTTGAGCCATTTCCATTGAGCCAGTATGTGAGATAACCAGCATACTTGACTACAAAAAAATCAGGAGAGGATACAATTTCTTCCAGATTCATATATACAGGCACGGTCTGCTTTCTAGTAAGTATACGGTGCATGGATTCTTTGATGAGCAGCGTTTTACCGATCCTTCGCAGCCCGAACAAAGAAATGTTTTTCGGGTGCTCTGCCAGAAGTTGTTTTTCTGCGTGTTCGATATGCGCAAGTTCTCGTGAACGGTTTACAAATATCTTTCTCTGGGTACTGGGATACAGGTAATCTAACATTTTTGGTCAAATGATCTATAGGTCAAATGGGTTAAAAAGTTATCGATGATCTGTTTTAATCATCCTTTTGAAGTATTGCAAAACCGCCGCCGGAAATCGCCACTGTTGCATCCGGATTTGCACCTGAACCATTTACAATTATGGACGGGTTAACTATAACCGACTACCTTCCACCCCATAGATAGTACCGCCTGTGGAGGTTGTGACGTTCGCAGCCGATGATGTGCCGCAGATGAACATTTGTCGAGGAAGGTATTGAAATTGCCCTAAACGGGATAAAAGGAAGCCGCATCGGCACTGTCTGGAAATCCAGTGATTTCCGTAATGGTCAGTTGGATGTACAACAACGCAAAAGACGCGAAGACTGAGATTGACAACACTCTTTGCGCCTTTGTGCCTTTCTCGTTGAATTGGAAAACAATAACGCAAAGGCGCGATGGCGCAAAGAACAAAAGTCTCCTGGTGTATTTCACTGGAATTTTTGATTGTGCCAGCCGCATCTATGCTAAATCTGACATTCCGCAGGTCGCCATCCATTTTCCACAAGTTCTAATGATAGCGGTTTTGAATATCTAAAAAATATTATTTTTATACTGTGGTGGCACAACCTATCCAACCTCAACAGAGGATACTATACATGTTTATGTAAAAAATATGTATTTTAATAAGTAGATTATCTTCAAAAAAAATCACAATCAGTAGCCACTATTCACCATTTGCAAAAATAGATCTTCTTACAAAAAACACGTCCGGACGATCAGTTGTACGTCTCTTCTATCAAATATCAAATATGAAAAGTTGTAGAGTGGTTGGGACGGCTTATGATTAAAAAATACAAGTATTAGTTTTCTATGTTTTCAATTTTAACAGTCTCGAGTTTACGGAAATGCCGAACACACATACTATGACAAGTATATCGATTCTTGAGGATTCCCTACACATACGAACATGATCCCCCATTCACCCAAGCTTCGCAATCTCCGCCATCTTGCAGACATCCCCCTCCAGCCGCATCCCGGCACCTTCTTCGTACATATCCTCGATTCTGCTCGCCCTGATCAGCTCATTTATGCTTTCGAGTCTCTCTTTAAAGATCGTCTCTGCGCGATAGTCGTTGTCCATCATAAGCGCATAAATGATGTAGTACTGGGCATAAAGCTCCCGGTCCAGACGTGGGTACACGTCGCCTAACAGTTCTTTCAGATCACTTTCCACCTTGTTCTCGTAAAAATCGTTGTCCACCATCATGTCCGCGTCCAGATATGTGACGTTGATGATCGCCTCCTCCTCGGGACGCTTGAACACAAACTTTTCGATGATATCTGCGGTATTCGCACCTTTGTACCAGTTTTCCTGCTGCGCTCTCGAGATTGCAGCGCAGAGACGCAGTATCCACGACGCATTCACGAATATACGGTAATCGTAGTAGAGCTTGTTGGTTGTTGGGTTATCCAGAGCCAGGATGCCATCAATCAGGACTATTGTGTATTTATCCGGATTCACTCGCTTCGTTGCTTCTCCCGACCACTCGGTCAACTGATTAATCCTGTGAAATAATTCAGTCTTCTTTTCAGACAATCGGTTCCCGGTTGCAGTAGATTTGTCATCCAGGAATTTACCGAGTTTACTGTATCTCACGCGAGAGACCTGATCAAAGAGGGGGTGATGGATGGCTTTTCCGCTACTGATATCAATTATGTCCTTCCACAACCGATCAAGAGAATATTTTGCCCGGATTCCGCCCTTTTTTCGCTTCTCTTTCGGAATCAGGTAATTATCCATCGTCACCACTTCGGCTTTCACGCCATTCGAGGCTTTTTCTGCCATCTCCTCGATTTTGCTCTTGAGAAGTTCTGCAAAATACGACTTTCCACCCCCGGATGGTCCGGCAACGCCGATTATGGTCTGTGTGGACAGTTTCTTTCCTGTGTTAAATATCTCGGCGATCCTGGAGGATACAATCTCTTCTGCTGCGCCTATCGTCAATTTCGTCTCCGGCTCGATTCTCATCTTCATCTGCTTATCCTGCAGCGCACAGAGCGCCGCACCAACAGCGCCCTGCCACTTTCCGGAGATTCGCTCATACCGGGTTATCCGATGCGAGTTCCCGCACACGCACCCGTTCGCACCCCCATTGCCAGCACTATTACCATTACCATCACCACCGCTGCCATTACCATAACCCGCCCCATCCTCCGCAATTCCGCTCAGTATCTCTATTCGGATTCCGGGAAACTTGCTGTCAATACCCCTTGCAATACCCTGGATGATTGCCTCTCGCTCCTCCGCCCCCTGGACCATGCCACCGCTGAGCACAACCCAGAACCCTGAAACATCCATCAGCCGCGCCAGTTCTCCGAAAAGAATCGAGAGATTCTCCCCGTACTCGATGAAGACGTCTGTTGCAACCCTCCCGAGATCTCCCTTGTAGTTCATGAACGCGCCGACATCCCTTGCGAGTATGCCACACTCACCACCGACACACGACACCTTCCCTGCAAACTCGGGCGGGAGACTGATGTTGTTCTCTAAGACCAGTTGCATGAACCTCTCAACCACCCATGTGGCTGGAAGCTCAAGGCACCCCTTCATGCCACAGTTGCAGAGAGGCGCATCATCTGCGAAGTTCACCCTGAAGTGAGTCTCCATGGGCGCTCCGACCCACGATGCCAGATACCCCCCGACAAGGATTGCGAATCCGATGCCCTTTCTCAGAACGAGTCCCACGGTCGGCTGATCAGTTGCGATTGCGATATCGCCAGCCCAGATGATTCTGTGATACACCGCCTCCACGTTGGCGTCATTGATGAACCGGGCATTTGGGTACTTCTGCTGCAAACGTTCCAGGTCCGGTTGACCCATGGGGCAACATCGTGAGGGTCCCTGCGATGAAGGTCGTAACCAAGGAGTCGCTGGAACGTTTGCA
>JAYEFS010000191.1:0-3457 GCA_034658695.1 Methanobacteriota archaeon
AGGTGTATTTATTCAAAAGAGTTAGTGGCAACAAATTTAAGGGTCCTGGTTGAGGCAAAACGATAACAAGACAGGACTATGGGTGATCAAAAGTGATGTTGGGGGGAGGATCTTTCAAACTCAGGATATACCCATCCAATCACTGCCACGCCATAACCCCCTCATCTGTGATCTGGTAACTCATTTCCACGTGTTTGAGTCCCGCCATTGCCTCGATTGTGAGCGTCTCGCTGTCGAGGTGGATGATGTTATCGACGCTCGCTTTCAGCATCGTCTCGATCTGCGGCTCAACTGCGCCCTCTGTGTACGTGATTATGCCTGTTCCGCCTGCCATCTTGATTCTCATGATGTATGACTTGAGCACCCGTATGATCAGCATCGGCGAGTTGAACGCGAAGAGCGTGGTCGATGAATCCAGAACCGATCGGAAGCGCTGCGTCTGTTGATAGATGTTCTGCAGTTGCTGGATGATTTTGCTTGTTATGTCTGTTGGGTTCTGCGGAAAGGAGGTCATCAGGTTCTTGCTCTCTTTCTGCACAGCGCCGACCGAGCCTGATGCGGTGTCGATCACAAATAGTCCGTTGTTTGCGATATAATCGCTGATGAACCAGTTGAATGCCATCATCTGCTGCTCGAGCTGGGATCTGGTATAATCGGTCATCAGATACATGCAGATGTTTTTCTCTGCTGCCGCCTGGCGCAGGAACTGGTAGCAGAAGATGGATTTTCCTGTCTTTGGCGGACCGTAAATCAATGTTATCGTGTTCTCAGGAAGCCCGCCTGTCAGTTCATCGAACCCTGCAATCCCGGACGGTATCTTTGGAATCATATTCTGTAAATGAGGCTGAATAGCGTGTCCAGAGCCTCGTCGAGTCCATCTTTGCTGGCTGCTGAGACTGGTACGATTGGGATGTCTTCCCAGAGCGCCATCTTCGTCTTGATCTCCGCAGGTGCGAGTGCATCAGGGAGGTCTTGCTTGTTTGCGACGATCACCTTTGGTATCGCCTCGGTGCGGCACATCCGGAGCATCTCCTTTGCCCGAACGAACGTCTCCGGCTTTGTCGAGTCGATTACGATGAACGCACCGATCGACTCCCTTCCAAGCGGTTCGAGGAGCAGATCGAATCGTTCCTGACCCGGGGTTCCGAATACATCGGCAGAGAATCCTTTGCGATCGATGTGTCCAATGTCGAGCCCGACCGTTGTTGGGAATAGCTCGAATGTCTGGCGTTCCACTGAAACGGCATCCGGTGCGATCGCGTGCGTGAACGTGGTCTTGCCCGCGTTGTATGGTCCCGTCACAAGCAGTTTCGGAATGAAGACCCGAACACCGCCTGGCTCCAGAACCTCGAAGAATATCTTGGTTCCCGACGTCTCTATCCAGTTCGATTTTGTGATCGCGAAGACCTGGCGGTAGATCACCTTCTCCTCGACGCTGAAGAGCTTGACCTCGCAGTCAACGATATCAGAGAGCCGCTCAAGCGCCACGTTCTCGTAGTTCCATTTCGTGAACATGTATATCATGTTCACATCGTTTGACCGTGCCTCCCTGTTCAGTGTCTCGATCAGTTCGAATGTCTGATCAACGCCGATTGAGTCGAGAAGCGTTGCAATGTCTTCGATTACGGCAGTCCCACCCGCGATATCAGAGATCGCATTTGTGACCGCTTCCTCGCTCTTTGCAAAGTCGTCGATCACGTATTTCCCGACTGCCGGCATCCCCATCATCGGTGATATGGAATCGACAAAGAATGCCTGACCCGAGTCAATGGGTGATCGCAGGTCCCAACCATACCTGTGGAAGACGTGCTCGATCTCAACAGGCGTTCTTGTGTTCGTGTACATGAAACAGACGTCGCTGCCGTTCGCCATGCGCTCGGCTACGATCTGATACCCGAAGACCTCGGACGCGACACCCGGCATCGATGTGAAGAGCATTGATGTGCCGGCAGGCATGCCGCCGCCGAGCATCTCGTCAAGCATCGGAATGTACGTTTTACGTCTGTCGCCGGTCTCTTTTGCCATGCCCTCCATACTACACCTCTTCGAGGATCTCCTGCACCTGCTTCGCCCGCGTCTCGATCTCCATCATGATCAGTCCGAGTTGTGCGCCGGATTCTGCCAGCGCGATCAAAACCGCCTTCTCTCCGGCTGGTTGGAGCAGTATTGTGCCCAGATCAGTCTTTACGTGGATGTCACTCACTGCTCCGGTCCCCATCTGGGTGCTCGCAGTCTCTGCACTCGCCATAATAGTGGAACAGAGCGCAGCGACGATCCGCTCGTTCATCTCCGGGGGCATGCGCGCTGTGATCAGCAGTCCTTCCTTGGAGACGATTCCGACTGCCCTGATCTGTCCGACTTCCCCGAATCTGGCAAGAATTTTGTCCAGTCTTTCTTTCTTTGTATCTGGCATTCGTTCACAACCTTACTCTATCAACTCAAAAGTGACCACGCAGTCCCCGAGTTCAGAAGTATTGTTTGTTATTCGTATCTGAAACTCATCCCCAAAAACTTTTCTGGCTGCCGAGGCGGAATAGAATCCGGGCGGGCAGAGAACGCACGAATCAATCCCTTTCTCACGCAGGTACTTGAGCGCGAGCGTGTTGATGCAGTTTTTAACGCTGCATCGAACCTTTCTCCCAGCGGGTACGCAGTGTATCTCGTCAGCAACTCCAAGTCCGACGAGCATCTTCGCAAGATCCTTCATGAACTCATCGATGGGTTTTCCTGGTTTGAACTCGATTCCAAGCTCCTTTTCAGTAGCTGTGACCAGATCAACGCCGACCAGCGGAATCATCGTGGTCTGTATGATCGGTGCACCATCGCCGAGCGTCTCCTTCAGCGCCCGCTCGAATGCATAAGAGATCGCGTTGTACACAACATAATCAACCTTCTCTTTGCGCCATTCTTCGGTCATGATCTCACCTCTGATGTTGTTTCACATTCTGTTATCTTGCACTCCTCCCCTGGCTTGAGTTTTGCATAGCCCGTCCCCCGGGTACCTTTTATGGCGTCGATTGCACCCCTGACAATTCCCGGGATCGGGCATACCGTAGTCTCGAACGCTTGCCCCCCCACTTTCATCGGGCAGACATTACACTCCTTTATTGTGAGCGTGACCTGATCATCCTTTGCTTTAACCTCATAATCGCCACCAAATTCGAGTTCATCTGCGAGCACATCGATCAACTGCTTTATCGGCGTATCCCTGTCCACGAGACCTTTTTCAAGAAGAAGTTTACCGATCTCGGTACCGATGTATGATGCGAAGAGATTGGTCTGCTCCTGACTCGATCTTCCGAAGAGTTCTGCGATCGCCACACCAAGTCCAGTGAGCGTGCGGTGCACATAGTCTATTTTGTTCATTTGAATCTCCTGCACCTCCTCATAGTAGTAATATTACACGTGGATATCTTTTATCACAAGAGCGATGTATGCGGGACAGTAGCCCTTTGAT
>JAYEFS010000192.1:0-4491 GCA_034658695.1 Methanobacteriota archaeon
CAGCAATTCTAATTATGGCCCCACCCACTCAAACTGCCGTGATTGCTCACTCAAATTTTTGCTCTCGAAGCGCATCACCAGTCACAATCTTATTTTCGACCAGACCAAATGCAATCCAAATCAACCGATTTTTCAGAGCGATAAGCAAAATTATGCCAGTATTTACTGAAATTACTGAAATTATGTAAAACAAAAGTTAATTGGAATAACGAATCAATTGGAATTCAACGATCATTCCTGATTAGGGGGCATATCAATTTCAAGACCTTTTAGCATGAAATCCATCATATTATCCCAGCTTCCAAAACATATATAGCGTGTTAAAGCCCGGACATCATCGAAAAACATTTTACGCGTCGGCAGGGTAGCGCGAATCAGACGATATTTCTCATCGATGAATTCCATAAGCGTGTGAATCAAAAAAGCCAGTATATTGAGCGTCAAAAGTAGCGTTGACAGATGCTCATCCCCGTGACCGTAGTTATGCTCTATGTGATAGCCTTTTGTTTTAAGGGTGTTATTGTTCTCATTCTCTATTTTCCATCGAGCTCTTCCCGAACGCACGACGAATTTTACATTTCCCGCTGTTATCCTGTGGTCAGTTATAACTGCGTTCTTGTAGAGAATTTTCCCGTCCTCATCGCGGATGGTCAATTCACACCAATTCACCATTAAAGCATCATCTGTGTCACGAATAGGGAGCTTATTAGCATATCGATATGTGTGGATTTCAGTCTTTCGCCCGTTCTGTACCTTTTTAGTGAACACATGTAGATCACCTATCGATTCCAACAAATCCACCCATTTATAAAGCGTTTTATGCGATGTCTGCTTGCAAACGAGTATAAAATGGAATCCAAGTTCCAGGAGCTCTTCACAGAACGGTTGTCTGGAGTACAGATCGTCTCCTAAAATAGTAATCCACCTTACTACGTATTTACCTGCGTATTTGTAAATCCAGCGTTTAGCAGCGGCAATTTCAGAATCTTGCTTCATATAACCATCTTGAGGGGTGCTAAATTCAGGAAACAGTGAAATGGCGTGTTTTTGGCCGGGTGCAACGATTACAGGGGTGATTGCGCTGTGATAATACGTGATAGTTCCGTCTTTGTGGTGTATTTCAGAACAATTCTTGCAATGGATTTTGTCGGATGAAAAATACCGTGTACCATCAAGAGCAATAAGTAGATTCCGATTGATGCCGCGAAACGAGTTGAGATATCCGTTTTTCTTAAACATTTCAGATATCATATCGAAAACTGAAAAAAGTCGCTCAGGATGGACAATATCAAGAATATCTCGAATATGATTATCGGTGGGGATTTTTTCGATTTTAAAAAGAGTTTCTGCATTACTTATCCCATTTATTTTCTTCATTGTTCTTTGAAAAGCCAGAAACGATGGACTTTGAATGAAAAACAGTGAAAAAGCACTCAAAACAATATCTTCCATGGTGTATGTCAAATTCTTTCCAGTACGTTTGTCTGGAAAGATCTGGATCGCCAATCGAAATGATTTTATGATTTGATCGAAAATCGTTGACACCGCCATGCATATCTTTGTGGATTTATGAGGTGCCTTTTTGAGATGATGTTATATAAATGTATTTGCTTTGCGAGGCGGTCCACTCAATTTTTCAAAATGAGAATTGCTGCTTCGCGTCTTTGCGCCTTCGCGTCTTGGCGTTTCTCTGATTTAACGCAAAGGCGCAGAGACGCAGAGAGGTGCCCGCGGCCCCACACACGTGAAGGCTACCGATAGCGACCACAGAAAACGGCAGAACCAGAAAAATTTGATTATGTGCATGTGTTTAGCCGAGGTGGAAAAACCACGAAATTACACAAGATCAACACAAGAAGATGTAGCACACACAATATATTGGTGATATGTTTGCATTTTTCTTGTGTTAATCTTGTGGTTTGCTAAACACGTACCTCTGAACAAAATTGACTTCTTCTCGGACATGATAAGGCGAAAGACGTTTACGGAGAAGGATATAGTCTGTGTAAAAGCAGCAGAGAAGATAAAAGATAGGAATAGGGTTCTGATAGCTTATGAGTGGCATTTCCGGAATGCGGATTCCTGCCTCAAACAACTGGATATCATAAGACTCAATCTCAATTCTGCGATCGATTTCATGGATGCGGCGTGACGATCCCACCCTTACGACCCAAAAACCACCCGCACACCCGATTCAAGAACAGTACGATCCCGTACCCAATCATAAGCGTCATTGATACGATCTTTTGGGATCCCCGCCAATTTACGTGAGTGCGTTGGGTTGAAATATCCAATAATCTCTTATTTTATCTCTTGAGTCGCTTGTACGCATCTTCCAGCGCTTCGATTCCAGGGAGCTTGCGCCCGGATAAGAAATCGATGCAAGCACCGCCGCCTGTACTGATGTGCGAAATATTCGACTCGATTCCGAGATTGTGCGCCTCTGCAGCGATGTGCCCGCCCCCGATGATCGAAAACTTCGATTTTGTTGCTGCGAGGATGAGTTCCTTTGTTCCGAGTGCGAAGGCGTCCTTCTCGAACAAGCCGGCAGGTCCGTTCATGATCACGGTCTCCGCGTTCTTGATCGTCTCTGAGAACGAAAGAATTGTCTCGATTCCGATGTCATTGATCGGAAGGTCGGTCGGCAGTTCTGATACTGACATCTCCACGCGTTTCGCAGGATTGTCCGGATCAGCACATGCGACGTCAACAGGAATCTTGATCTTATCGCCGTATTTCGCAAGTAATTCACGTGCCTGCCCGATCTGCGTGGTGCATCCAATGGAATCTATGAGATCGGCGCTCTTCTTACCGAGATCTATGCCATTTGCTGCAAGAAACACATTTGCAACAACCCCGGTCACGAGGATCGCCTCCACTTCATCACGCGCGGCGACGTTCTCGATGACATCGATTGAGTCACTCGCCTTGATCCCGCCGAGTACGAATACCGCTCCGTTCTCTGAAAATCCCCTGCTCAGTGATCGGATCTCTTTCTCCATCAGACGCCCCGCGATCGATGGCAGAGACCGGGTAAACCCGACGACAGAGAGGTGTGATCGGTGCGAGACCGCGAATGCATCGTTTACAAACATGTCTACGTGCGGAGAGAGTTTTTTCACCATAATCGTCTCAGCATGCTCGGCAGGGGTTCTGGTCAGGCTCTCTTCCGAGTAGAACCGCACGTTCTCGAGCAGGATGATATCGCCGTTTTTCATCGACTGAATCGCATTTATCGCATGCGATCCGAAGATGTCGTCCACATAAGTGACTGTTCGTCTGCAGAGACGCTCCAACCGTTGCGCGTGCACCTCTGTTGTCGTAAAGTCCCGCTTCCCCGCCCTGCTCTGATGTGCGAGCAATACGACCTTCGAATCGATAAGGTCATCCAAGGTTGGTATATGGCTTCTAAATCGGGAATCGTCCAGAATAATCCCGTCCGGCGCCATCGGAGAATTCAGATCGATCCTGGCAAGCACGGTCTTGCCGGCTGTGGAGACATCGTCTAGAGTCAAACAGTTTATGGATCCCATGCATAAACATTTTGTTGCTGATTTGTATTTAACATTACCAGACCGTTAATACGTTCGACGCTGATACCCCATTGTGTTCGAAATCCTTCTTACCGCACTCTGGCTGATGCTGCCCGCATACCTGCCGAACCCGTGCGCAGCAACCGTTGGACGCGGCACTCCCATCGATTTCGGCAGGAATTTCTCCGATGGGCGGCGGGTTCTCGGTGATGGAAAGACATTCATCGGGTTTTTCGGAGGAAGCGCCGCAGGAATTACGATCGGACTGATTCAGATGGCAATCGGGTCACAGTTCACACTTCCGCAATTCTTCCCGGAATTGACCATGAAAGCAGTTCTTTGCCTCTCGATCGGGTCGCTTCTCGGGGATCTCGGGATGAGCTTTGTGAAACGGAGAATCGGGCTTGCACGCGGGGCAGCATTCCCGATCGCGGATCAACTGGACTTTGTGGCGGGTGCATGGTTACTCACGTTTCTCTTTGAGCGTGAATGGTTCGTCTCAAACTTTACAGCATGGATTGTGCTGGTGATTCTAATTATCACGCCGATCATGCATCGGATTACCAATATAATCGGATACAAACTCGGAAAAAAGGATGTGCCATGGTGAATTCAACAGATAAGTATAAGGGAGTAATTACAATCGCATCTGCGAACGCATCGACAATTAAGAGGGCACTTGCACCGGACAATCTCTCGAATATGACGATTGTGAGTACAGACTCCGCGCTGACGATTACGATCTCCGCGCCGAGACTGGGGACATTGATCAACACGGTCGATGATCTGCTCATGAATGCGAAGATCGCATGCGATCTGCAGTGACCGGGGTTTACTGGCGCGAGCCACTATAATTTGGAGTCATTTTAAGTTCTTCCGGTCGGTTGAAAAACATGATGCCAATCCTGCATAACACTGGTACGATTGGATTGGTGAAATAATCAGTGGCTAAACGTTT